>JAIELR010000041.1 GCA_019752835.1 Gammaproteobacteria bacterium
CGTGTGCTCTTCCGATCTGTACCTATCTCACCTGATGACGTCTCAAATACCAATGAAGCACCTTCTTTAATAATTTAGCGAGATACTTATGAGCATTCAAATCTGGCAAAAATATCATGGTGCATTACAAGAGGCATTAAATACATGGGGTAAACGACGTACAGGTTGGGGGAAGAGATATGCCAAACGGGTTAGCATAAACGATGCTCAAGAATTCTTAATTGATGGTGTATCACTTGAAACAGTTGAAAAACGGCAAGCCACTTATCAATCTATGCCATGGTGGAAAAAAGCAACCAATTGGTTTTCCTATCGGGATACCCGTTCACGTGCAGCTTTATTACCTTACACGCGTGCGCAACAGGCTTTTACTGCCCTTACAAAACAAACAGCAATTTTTTATAATGATATCGTACTTTATGAACAGATGATTGATAATGCTCAAAAACAGGCGGAATATCAACGGTTATTTATTGAGAGTAGCATTTTACGTGAAAAATTGGATCGGCTTCGTAACGCTTTGACACCTTATCATCCCCCTGTTTCTTTACTGAGCTATGAGGATTACCATATCATGCAAAAGTCACTTTTTTCTTTTAATCATAATAATCAAATTGATATCCAACCTGATAATGCATCGGGGATATATCAGCAATATAATGAAATTACTGACACATTTGAAAATGAGTGCAATGAAATAGAAAAAGGCCTTGAATTATTTGAAAAAATGGAAAAAATAAGCTCTCGAGCCATGTATGATGTACGTAAATGGCATTTGAATTTTCATTTAGTTAACTCACTGGATGATCTCTGTAAACAACGCACATTAAATTTGTCTTCGTCTTTTCTAGCGAAAGCGACCCAATCCGAAACTATGGTATTAAACAGGGCACTTATTTGCTTGTCTAATCTTAATAGCAAAATGTTGCCCCCCTCCCAGCAAAAAATAGTTACAAAATTAAAGACATTAACTCAGATCAAAAATTATTTTCTTCAGCGGTTTTTACGTATTTCAAATCAAAAAGCACATAGAGCTTTAGCCAATGCTTATTATTTTATGCCTAATAGAAATCAGCTGGGTCCTCGCATTGATGATTTTAGCCTGGAAGGTACGCAAGCAAATTTAAAGCAATGTCAACGTATTATCTTAGATCAATCCACCACTTTCCGGCCAGATAGTGCGTTGATTAATATGAGTAAAAACGAAACAAATAATTTTCGTTTTTTAGGGAAAATCCAGCTGGCTGAAATGGAATATAAAAATGCTCTCTCAAAAATCACTACGGAATTTAACCAAAAAATTAAACAACGTGTCCAGATTGAGCAACTGAAAAGAGATTATGTGGGATACCAAAATAAACTTTTCAAGGTAACGCTGGTTTCCAAGCTGCCAGTAAACATCAATAGCCTGCCGCAGGAGCAGAAAGAAATATTAAATGAGGTTGACGCACGTTGTCAACAGCAAGCATTAATAAAACTGAAACAGTCTTTCAACGAGCGCTCTCAACAAGTTGAACAAGCATTAAAAATAAAAGAGGACCTCTTTTTAGAAAAATTGCAGCCAGCATTAGATCTTTATAAAGCTCAAATGGCCGACTGCATCAATCAATTTAGCACGGCGATTAATCAACGTTTTGATCAAAAATTCATTGTTACGCTTTATGGGCATATTAAAAATATTATTTTGCATATTAAGCTGAGTTCATATTTACCATCAAATTATCAGGCAAAATTATTACCGCAAGAAAAAAACTGGCTGTTAAATGCAACAGAGAATGCTCAACAAGAAGCCCTGCTTGCTTTAACACAAGCCAGAGAGGAACGAGAGGATATCATTGAAAAACAGCGGGAGAAAACCCGTTCGTTTTATATGCATCCTTATGACTTTGCTTATGCCAATTATCCAGTAGATAAAGGCTATTTAAATCTTTATCAGGAGGACAATAATACATTGTGGTTTGCGACGCCTGATACTGATAGCTCTATCGTACGGCGACAAATTTTAGTGACAAACCCAGACGATCCTGATTCCCCTGATGGATTAACACAAGAACAATTTGACAATCTGAGTACCTATTTAAGGGAAGGATCCATTGAGCAGGAAGCTGGCCTGAAAAAAGATACCGTGATAGCTGTACATAGTTTGATAGCACGTGAAGGATATAACATGTTTTCAAACAATGATATTTTTTACATGTTAGCTTTTTTTTACACCCATGAATTTACTCATGTGTATGTTCCTCTTTACCGGCGTATTATTGAATGGCAATATGCCATAGCTTTGCAATGTCAAACTTACCTCCACTCGCTGCAAAGTTGGTTAATTCAAAATGAAGGATATGTAAACCTTCTAAGCATGCTTTCCAATAAAAAAAATCTTTCAGCCGCCGAAAATGAAGAGCACTGCCAACAATTAATCCATAATTTGGCAAGAGCATGGTATAAACACGATAAGCAAAACCCCGTGATAAGCACAGATGTATGGCAAGGCAGATACCGGTTTACTCAACTCGATATTGATCGCGAGGTGGTACTTAATCAGATTCAAATTGCCCCTATTAGCCCAACCAAATTGAGATATAGATTACTGACATATTATGGTGAGGTGATTCATCAAACCATTAATATTAGAGAAGACTTGTGGTCGGTGAATTGCCCGGCTAATATTTTAAACAACGTACAAACAAAACTGGATCAACTGTATGTGCCAAACTCGACGCAAGAATTTAATGTCACCGATATTCAACCGCTAGCGCCTTATATCCTACAGTTTCTTCGGGCTCGACATGAAATTATGGCCAATTTCCAGGAGGAACATCGCCGCTTTTTGTTAGAAACCAATACGGATAAAAGAGAAAACAAAGAGGCAAGAGAAAATACCAAAACTTTTAAAACCAGTGATATGTTAAAAGCAGGATTGACTGAGTTTCGTTCTCTGTATCTGGATGTGGATGAAGAAGGTTCATCGCTGTATGCTCAGCATTGTTACAGTTATTTAAAGACTTTAGTAAACAAAAGGGGGCAAACTGAAGAAGAAGCGTTTCAGTCAGCGCCAAAATTGAATTTGTATGAAAATAACAATAATATTATTGAGTATTTACCGTTACTTAAACCCATTGAAGGAAATGAGTTAGTATTGAAATACCAGGACAAAATTTCATTACAAGCACCTGCCCAAACTGAAAAAATGTTTGATTTTATGCAAGCTCGAATGCTGGAAACACATATTGATAAAATCATCCTGACTGGCATCATGAGTGTGCTGCTTGATCTATCATTGAATAAAGCCTACGCCATGGTGTGCAATATAGGATCCTTGTGCCGAGCGCTTAAACCTTTATTTATGGATTCAAAAACGTCTGGTACTACCATGAAGAATATTAAGAGCGCGACTAAGAGTATCCAGGAAACAAGCGTGATAGTAAAACAACAAAAACAAACCATTAGTAAGCTCAAAGCACAATTAGCTGCTATTCATAAAGAAAAAAATAAGCAAGAAAATACAGATAGCCAAGCAAATTTGTCAAATACTCAACCTGTTTCGCCCACTGATGACAAAGGGTGGTCACCAGCCATGTTTAATCAAGCCGTGCCTAATGAAAAAAAGAAGGAAAAATCGTCCGATAAAAATTCGCAATCGACCCAACCTCGGAGCACTTGGCGAGATTATTTTTAATACAACTCGTTGCTAGTTTGGAAGTGTATTTTATGGCTCTTTTACAAAGCTGTAGAAATCAGTTAAGCAAAAATTTCAGCTCCTTGAAAATCGAGGAAGAGTCACTGAAAAATAGTTTGGCTCTTCGCGCTTTTGCGTAGAAAGATAAATTTGAGTACAATACGTATGAGGTAAAGATAGACAACTCGTTGCTAGTTTTAGTTTTCCACCAAAATAGAAATAATTGATTATATAACAGCGAGTTGAGCTGTTCGCAGAGGGCTGCGT
Source organism: Gammaproteobacteria bacterium (assembly GCA_019752835.1). Next base: position 3,944 of record JAIELR010000041.1, read on the forward strand.
TACTAGAGGCAGTAAGATAAATTCATTAAACTGCTTTAGCCTTGATAAGGTTGGAGCGTTATTAAAATGCGGGTTTTTCAATGATTTTGCTAGTTTTACTCTCAAAATAATTCTCTTCATAGCAAACCAAAGGAAATATTCTATGTGATTGATTTAATAACACTTATTATTTTGTGAAACTAGCAACGAGTTGAAGCACTGAATCCAAAAGCTATTCAGGCGAGTGTAGAAATATTTTTACAGATAAATGCTGTGTATGCTAGGAAGTGTATTTTAATTTGTGTAATTAAGCAGCTTTTTGGCAGATAGCCTCGTTGTTAAGTGACTCGATTATTACTTTGAGTTGGTGAGCCATAGCTCTTTCTCGATATAAACAGCTAATCCATTTTCAGTATACACCAAACATTGATTACACAAATTAAAATACACTTCCCTGTGCATAGAACCCCAATATGTCGACCGACCCATTATTCAGCAAAAACAACTTTTATGAGGCGCTTACATTTTGACATCAAGCCGCTGCAGGGGGTTATAGAAACAACGCCTAAAAATTACACTCCCTGCGCGGGGTTGCTGAAACTTAAGAAAGAGAAAGAAATGACTCATATGATTTGCGGGATTCAAGTACATCAATAGATTCGACCCCCTCTTTTAATAACCACCGACCCGCAGCCGATACAATCCAGGGACCCGAATTACTGTTTTCCTGCGTCTCCTCCGGAGATATTAATGTGAGTCGTGCGTACGGAAAAATCGCCTTTAATCCCGTATCCATCCATTCAATATATAATGCGCAAGGTTCGAAATAATAAAAGCTAAACGGGCTACCAAATTCGTTTTGCGCAACATTTTTTTCAATTAATAGCATACACCAACGCATTGATGAGCGCGTTTCCAAACAAATAGGTATGAAAATTTGAGTGGCATGGGGATTTCGGGCAGAAATTGAACGAGTAGAGTGAATGAATAATTCTTCTTGCGCTTTTAAGGATAATCGAGTATCAATCACGATTATTTCGCATGAAGGGGCTGGCTCGAGTGCCTCTATTTTTCGTTTAAAGAGAGTTTCTACCTCTTTTATCGTATAACCTGAAAGAGTACGATTCATAAAAATTGATAAGGCATGATGCGCCTTATAACGCGCCGCTGTTTTCAAGGGGGTTTCACCGCAAGAATTTTTTAGTTGAGGGGTTGCACCGGCATTAAGTAATGCCTCAACTGCCATGGTATTGTCATGTTTAGCGGCAATATGCAGCAAAGTTTGCTCCTTACTGCCAAATTTTTGGTTAAGCTCATCAATATTCGCTTTATTTTTTTCATTTTGAAGATTGAAGAAAAGAAGACTGACGAAAAATTGAGGGGAATGCATTCGGTATTGAAAAATAAGACTATCCACGCCGTACTTGCGCGCTAGGTAAACCGGATAACTGGCACAAGATGCATCAGAACTTTGCAACGTATTCTTTAACAACTCAATAATGGGAATATAGCGATTAATATATTGGGGGAAATTCAATGCAAATTTTTCTTTTTTTCCCACCAGATATTCATAGAACAATCGCTCTGGCTCCCCAGGACAATTAAAGTTGCAATTGGCACCCGCTTTGATCAATAATTTTAAGATATCACCTCGATCACGTGCTAGCCAAGCCAAAGGTGCGCCTTCCGCATAAACATTCGGATCAGCGCCGTGAGAGAGGAGAATTCTTACTACTTGTTGGTGACCATGTTTAACAGCCGCATGCAACGGAGAGGCATATGCATCATCACCCGTGTTGATTTCGGCGCCTTGTTCAAGTAAAAAAATGAGCATTTTGTCTCGCCCCAGTTTTGCGCTGTAAACCAAGGGCCGACTAGAAGACTTATCAATAACCCTTGTATCTACTTTACTGAGATAATGGATTCCAATCGATGCACCTTTTTTATTAGGGTTAACGTCTATTTGAATATTAGCTTCCTTGGCGCATTCAAAAAAAGATTGTATAAAATCCACTTTTTTATGTCCCGCACAAACATTAACAGGAAGATTGATAATTTCACCTCGTCTACAATTTGGATCACATCCATATGAGATTAAACGTTGGATTAACTCAATCCCTTTAGCCTGGCAAAGATGATAAAAGATATGGTTAATAAGGGTATCTGTGCTCTTTGCTCCCTTGATTTGATCGTTAAACGTGCAGTTATATTTTTCTTCAAGCAATATGACATTGCCTAAATTATTTCCTATATAAGCGTAATAAAGTAGAGGGCGGTAAGCGCTTTTATCCCTTAGTTTATCCAAAGTGGCCTTATATCGGTTAAAAAATAATGTGAAGGCTAACTTATTTTGGTTAAGAAATACAATAAATCTTTTGGTGTCTAAAACAGCTGCTGCAATGTAAAATGCGCGTTCCATATCAGAAGCCGCAATTTCACTCAGTTGTTGCTCTAGCCCTGGAAGCTTTCGTATGGCTTTTGAATGCCCTGTTTCTACTAATCGTAAGAGATTAGGATCTTTCGCCTTAGGATTCAACCCAATGCCTTTTATGTATAATAACTTTATTGCAGCATGATTTTCATTCATCAGTGCATAACCTAAAGGGCTCTTTGCATTCTCTTCAATTTGTTTATATTCTTCAATAATAAAAGACTTATCACTATCATCTTTAATATAAACATACGGGTTTGCTGGTTTTTTTATCATCTCGGGATCCATTGCCTCCAAAAGCCTTCTAATAATAAAAGTGGCAATATCAGGTAATATCCCTTTTTTTTCTGTTAATTCAATACAGGCAATATGTAAGGGAAGACGTCCATTTTTATCTACAATATTTGGGTTAGCTGCCCGACCATAGGTATCTTTATCCAATAAAATCCTCACACATTCCACATCTGCATTTTTAACGGCATGATGAAGTGCTGTCCATTCATCACGATCCAGAAGATCAAGAAAGTCAAGATTTCTAGAGCGAGCACATGAAATAAGTGCTTCTAATATCTCAGGGCGGGAAGGACGGTGGGTTACCGTTGAAATAATAATATTTTCATTATTATTATCAATATCGATTGTTTTGAATAGAGTGTCCAAATCGTTGAGTAGACCTAGATTTTTTTCCAGCTCATCAATATCTGGATGCTCACTTTCCATCAAGTTTTTTATTTCCTCGATGATAATCATCGTATTTTCCTGAGGCTGCTCTTGTTTATTAGACTTTAAAAGCTCTTTTTCTTGTTTTTGATTATGTTTTCGGTTCGTTTCTATTTTATTTTCTTCTTCTATAAGGCATTTTAACTCTGTTTTTTCGACAATAAGCTGTTTCTCAATTTGATCCATTTGTTCAATAATAAAACGCTTTCGTTCAAATTTTTCCTGCATTTTTTGAAATTTAAGGTCATCTTCACGCTGCTCATTCTCAATTTCCTTAAAAAGAAGTTCTATTGCTGTCAAAGAAGAAGATTTCTCCTCATTAAATTTAATTATCTTCTCAGACTCTTCTATTTCTGCCTTTTTTTCTTCGAAATCGTCCTCGTCTAAATCAGGTGATTTGAGTTCTTGAGTCAACTTTCCAATTTTAGTATATTGAATTTCGGTATATCTTGTTAAACCTCTTTTGGCCATTTCTAATGCCGTTTCTTTTTTTAGCTCAATCTCTACGCGACCTTTTAATAAAATGCCCTGCTCTGCAAGAAGAACTTTTGTTTCTTTGTCTAATTCATCGTATTTGTTTTTTGTTAACGCTATTTTTTCTTGAAGAATAACTCTTTCCGCCTCTCTCTCTTGCTGATCGAAATTTAAGTCCTTTAATTCATTTTCCAACTTAGAGTTTTTATCTTCTAATGCACGAATTGTTCTTTGTTTTTCTCTAATTTTTTTTCTAATTTCTCTAAGCTTTAAATCATATTCTTTTGCTTGCTGCTCAAAGTATTCAATTAACTCTTCAACGGTCTGTTGTTCATTGATATCGATTAGGTTATCCATTGTTCACTTCCTTATTAACCATTAAATGTACAAATTTTGCAAGCAACTAAAAAAATTCTAACATGGTTTGTGCATGAGAACAAACTTGTTTTTTAATTATCTATGAAAGATGTATTAATAATATGTCCATTAAGTGGAAAATTGATTATCCACTGGTGATTCTACATAATGCCAGGACCCTGATGCTGCCACATCAATTTGAGTTGATGCTGTACTAAATAAACGTTGTGAATGTATTGATTGCTGCAATTTTTTTGGAGGATTAACATACCTTCGCAACTGGGCATTTTCTTTTTTTAGCTGAATGACTTTTGATTCTAGCATATCAATATTTGCTAACAACGTTTCGAGATTAATATTCATTTTATTCGGGAATAACCTATCAATCTGACTCGGTTGATTAAGTTTACGAGCCAAATCGAGAGGCGTTTCCTGATGATGAGAAGATGTTTTAGTCGTGCGTAACTGTTCGTACTGAGCTAAATAGTCCACCACCTCAGTATGATTGAATAATACCGCCAGATGTAACGCGGTATACCCATTGGTAGTTCTTCCCTCTATATACCCTGGAAGAGCAACGAGACGTTTAACCTCTTCCAAGTTACCAGCCTGTGCTGCCTGCAATAAAGAGGGCCATGTTTCAATTAACTCTTCGTTGACAAAAAAATTGGTTTTTTCTTTTAAGGGCTTTTTTAACTCAACAAAATCTTGAATAGCTTGTATTTTTTCAATACTTTCTTCTGACAACTGCATAGCGGCATGAGCATTTGATTTGGAATTTATGGTCCCTTGAAAGGCCGTTTTTCGGTATTTGGCCCGTAAATAGCAAGGTTCCTCGCCCCTAAACCATGTATAGAGTTCATGAGGGTTCAGCAAGTGCTTAGGATCGATCAATTGCCAGCGGTGCTGTAACCCCACTTGCCAATTTTTGACTGAACAATTGCCTACTGTTTGAAGACTGCGAGAGGAATATTGTTGCGCTGTTTGCTGAGCATCCAGAAAAACGCATGCTGGCAATTTTTTCAAATCATCGTAAATGGCTGTGAGAGCTTCGTTTTTACCCATCCATTTTGCCCTGACCAATCCATCCAGGTAAAGCCCATGATTATTAATGAATGATGCTCGCGGTATCCGAAAAATGGCCGGATATACTCGGTTGGAATTATCAGCATGAAAATGATGCCGTAGGGCTCCATTCGGAGAGGTTATGCCATCGCCCAAATTATCCACACGAAATAGCAAATAATCTTGCTCCGCTATTTTTTGACGCTCAATATTCATGTAAACAGCGTGACCACATTGTTTATCAATAACATTTCCAGCAAATCCAGTGGGATAGATATAGTTTTCACCTTCCTTTAAATCGTTAATTTTGCTTGCTAAATTTTGAACTTGCGCCTGCCTCAACTGAAATAATGATAATTCCGACCCCCCTCTGTTCTCTTCTTCATCGACTAAACATTGATCCTGATAGGCTGACAAAGTTTCTAATGTAAGTACAAGCTCATCCGTTAATTTTTTCAACATTTCTTCTTTAGAAATAGATAAAAAAGATTTTTTGAGCTGCCCATGATGAATGCAAATCAGCATTTCAAAGAGGGTGCGCGAACGAAAAGCAAGCGCTTTATTGATCGTAAATCCTTCAAATTTATATTTCAAGCTATGGGGTGCCGTTTGAAATTCGCCCTGCAAAGAATGCAAATGTCCAATGTAAACCCACAAATCCTCTATCATCATTTTAGAAAAAGGCATACCGATCAAGCGCCCTACATGATGATCCAATACTCTTTGATCAGAAGCAAAATGCTCAAAATCACCGCCATGTTGGTGCAAGGCGGCGTTTAATTGTGCGCTCACCCAACTGGAAGGAAATCTACGCCGATTCGCTAATAAGAGCGCCTCTATCAATCTCCGAAAATCTTTATTTTCTAGCTTTTGGCTTAAAGAAAGTGGTGTTTGATAATATTGGTTGCTTATATTGAGCTCGCTACCTTCCTCAACCAAGCGAGTTGCAATAAAGTGAGCAGTTAGCTCTTGCTCTGGTAACATGTTTTTACTCACAACAAGGGGGGAGGAAAGTAAACTATGTAGAGGGGTGTTGCCTTCTTTATTTTGTACGTAGACAGAGGCCCTAACCGTTTTATCCAATAACTGGATAACATTGTTTAGATTTAATTGGGTACATGCGTGATGAAGTGGGGTATTGCCTTGCGGGTCAGGCCAATAAAGATGTTTCGAATGTTGTAAAAAATTCGAAACAGCACTTCCCTCTGGTGCGAGTTGCTCTGCATCTTGCTTGTCAAAATTGGCTGCAGTTACATCCGCACCCGCCTGTATTAACGCTCTAAATGTTTCCAGATGCTCGTATGTTACCGCAAGCAATATAGGTGTATTCCCCTCAGTATCACGGTACTCCAAAAAACTCCAATCACTTTCAATGAGTTTGAGCAGCTCGGTCGTATTACCCTCCCTTGCGTAGAGATGAACAAGCTTGGGCACAGATATTTTGAGCGATTCTTGAAGGGAAGATTTAGTTAAAATGGACTTTGACAAGATCTTGATGTTGCCCTTAAAGGATTCCAAGAGGGTAAGCCCTTTTAACTCAATGTAAGGAAGACCTTGGGACTGACGAAAAATGGTGGCAGTACATAAGATTTGCTGTTGTTCGGGTGTTAATCGAGTATCTTCAAGGTTAATTTCTTTAAGATTGACATGCGTTTTAATCAGCTCCAGTACATGCTCCAATCCGAGCTCTCCTAATTCAATTCCATTTAGTGAGAGTATATGTAACGTACTTGTCGGAGCTGTTGCTTGAAGTGCATCTAAAATGCGTTCAATACGCGCAGCAGTCAGTGATGGCGCTGGCGGCTCTAGGATCTCAATCACGCCATTAGAATATCCACTCACGATACATCCATTTGATAAAGGAGCGAGCCAGCGCACCGTATCAAGATGATTATCAAGCTCGTCCTCTAGGCCATCTGTCTTTTCAAAACACTCACTATTATCGAGATCCCAGATCCTGAGGGTTCCACTATAATTTCCACTTACCACACGACCATCTTGTAGCACAGTGAGACAGCTGAGGTAGCTCTTCTCTATGCGAGAGGCTTGAAGGAATTGATATTGAC
>JAIELR010000257.1 GCA_019752835.1 Gammaproteobacteria bacterium
TAGCCTGGATGGAGCGCAGCGGAATCCGGGGAAAGGAATTCCGTTAAATATCAGTCCCCGGATTCCGCTGCGCTCCATCCAGGCTACGATACATCCAGGCTACGGTTTGGGTCGAGACCAATTAATCTTTTAAATAATTAATTTATTATTCTTAAGTAGAAATGTATACTGCTCTCATTCACAAAGAGAAGAGTATGCATTTTTTTATTTATAGTTATCTCTGCACCAAACTTTCCTGTATCTCCTTCAATATTAATGGCTGTCCATGCTAGTCATTTTTGTTCCTGGCATCTTACTAGGCATGATACTTAACCTAATCTTGCCGCGCTTGCCGAATACCTTTGAACTAGTTTGTTTGTGCGGATTGATATTATCTCTTTTGATAAGGTCGACCAGTCATGGGAAACTGCTCTTACAATGGATGCCCTCTATTTTTTGTTTTACAGTAAAAACGGATAAACAGGGTGTTAAAGCATGCTTGAATTTCAGCCTCGCTTTTTTAATTGGATTTACCTGGTTTGCACTTAACGCCCAGTGGCTGTTAAATAAACAACTGCCTAAAAAATTTGAAAACATACCGATCATAGTTCAAGGTAAAATCAGCTCATTGCCGATTATTAAAAATGGCGCGCTCCAATTCCAATTTGATCTTCAACAAATAGGTAATGAAAACCAATTACAATCACTTAATTTAACTACGTTACTCAATTGGAAAGAACAAGATAATATATCCAATGAACTGCATATCGGCGAGCGATGGCAATTCCAAGTGAAGCTAAAGCGACCGCATTCCTATGCCAATTTAGGTAGCTTTGATTATGAGGCTTGGTTGTTCCAAGCCAATATACGAGCTGCTGGTTTTGTTATTTCTTCATCAGCAACTCAGGCAGAAAATCTCAATAAAAAGCTGGCTTCGGCGAATTCATTTGGGTCGCGAATTGCTTATATACGAGAGTATTATAATCACCTTATTTTAACGAATTTAATTAATCGACCTTTTGCTGGTGTAATTGCTGCGCTTACGGTTGGTAATAGCAGTTCAATTACTCAAGCGCAATGGCAAGTTTTTCGCAATACCGGTACTAGCCATTTGATTGCGATTTCAGGCTTGCATATTGGAATGATTGCCGCTTTATTTTATTTTCTAGGCGGTCGTGTATGGCGATTTTCTGCAATTTTATGTGAGCGTCTTCCTTCGCAAAAAGCAGGCGCTCTATGGGCTATGATAGGGGCATTTTTGTATACGGCCTTTTCTGGGTTTTCCATTCCTGCCGATCGAACGTTGATTATGATTATTGCTTGGATGTCGAGTCAATTGTTAAGCCGGTATAATCTTCCAAGACAGCGATTTATGCTAGGATTAGGGGCGATTATTATCCTCGATCCTTTTTCTGTAATGAACAGTGGCTTTTGGTTATCATTTTCGGCAATTGCGTTGATTGCTTACGGCATGAGCCGACGATTAGCAATGAACAGTGTATGGTGGCGTTTTGGTCGCGTGCAATGGGTAGCTACGCTGGGTTTAATGCCATTAACATGGCTCTTGTTTCAACAAAGCTCATTAGTAGGTTTATTTGCTAATTTTATCGCCATTCCCTGGGTGAGTTGGGTGACTGTTCCAACCGCGCTGTTTGCCTGCATTCTTTTACCTTTTAGCGCCCATGCCGCTCAAATGGTATTGATACTGGCCGAAAAAACCTTAGAATGGCTGTGGCCGTATTTAAATTACCTTGCGAATAGTCATTGGAATAGTTGGTTCTTAGGGTTTTATACCCCTTGGTTAGTTTTACCGACGTTCATCGCGGTCTTGTTAGCTTTAGCGCCATTGCAATGGCCCGCGCGATGGTTAGGACTTATTTGGTTTTTACCTGCATTATTAGCGCGTCCTGAAAAATTGCCTCCTCAAGCTGTAAAGCTAACGGTTTTAGATGTTGGGCAAGGTTTATCGGTTATTATTCAAACTCAAAATCATACGCTGATTTATGATACTGGCATGGGTTATCCGGATGGTTATAATATGGGCGATGTTGTTTTATTGCCGTTTTTTCGTGCGGTGCATATTCATCACGTAGATCAATTAATCATTAGTCACGGTGATGCCGACCATGCCGGTGGGGCTGTGGCCTTAGTACGTGAGTTTCCGCAATTACCCATTTTAACCAGTGCTATTGCTAAGTTTAAGCAGGCTCAATTTTGTCATGCTGGACAAACATGGCAATTGGATGGTGTTGAGTTTAAGATATTATATCCATTTGAGGGGCAGTTAGCCGCGGATAATAATAATTCTTGTGTATTAGAAATCGTGGCAGGAAGTAAAAAAGCGATATTACCAGGTGATATTGAAGAAACTGCTGAAAAGACGTTAGTGGAACATTATCCAGGCCAATTGGGCGCTGATGTATTAATTGCCGCCCATCATGGGAGTCAAACTTCTTCCACACCAGATTTTATCGCCGCAATTAACCCAAAAATAGTGATCTTTTCAACGGGTTATTTAAATCGTTATCATTTTCCCTCGCCAAAAGTCGTCAGCCGTTATACAGCGGAGGGAAGCTTATTGTATAATACTTCAACTGATGGTGCCGTTACGATTGTTTTTAATCAAGGCCTTAAAGTACATGCCTATCGTTCAGATGCGAGACATTTTTGGGACGAGAATTGAATGTAGAGGGTACGTTTAAAATAACAGTAAAAAGTATAATTTTTTTTCTTCGCCTGATATACTCCTCCCTCTTTTAAAATTGGTCTTAATGGAATGTTGAACAAATCTATTTTATTTTCCTTTATTGCGGCTTTATCTACTGCGTTTTCAACGAGTGTCTTTGCTTCAGACAGCGCCTTCAATGGGCCTTATTTAGGCTTACAAGGCGGTGGTAGCTTAGGTTATTTTTCAGAAAGTAGTGACTCTACACTCACGATCAATGAACGACCTAATATTAGCTTTTCACTTGATGCCCCCGTTGATAGCAGCGCAAGTAATTTAGGCGGCTTTTTAGGCGCTTATGCGGGGATAGGGCATGTGTATAAGCGCTTTTATTTAGGTATGGAAATAAATGGCGATTTAGGCTCCGTTGATACGACAAATTATGCCCCGCCGACGAATGATACCGGCGATTTAACAACGAGTATCAAGGACGATGCCAGTATTAAAAATCCCTATGGTGTTACCCTGCGGCCTGGCTATTTATTAACCCCTTCATTATTGCTTTACGCTCAATTAGGGGTCGAAAAAGCACAGCTTGATATGAATTCGACGACCACTTATGAGAATGTACCGACTCAATCAGATGCAATTTATAGCATTCAAAGCGGGGTAAACCAAAGTCAATGGGGTTATCGTGCCGGCCTTGGCATTGAAACACAATCGAAAAATCACCATCTGAGCGTGCGTCTAGAATATCTATTTACCGATTTTGGTACGCTCTCGTCGACTGATCAAGCGCCTATCACGGGTCATTTACTGTTACCGACCAGTAATATTAGCGAAACTTCTCATTTTTCGCCTTTTATGCACAGTTTATTTTTGGGTGTTAGTTATTATGTTTAATCGTCATTTTTTCACAAAATTTATATACTCTTCACGTTTGAATTTTTGGCGGTGTTGGAAGTTTGCTCCTCTTCGGTCATGTATTTCATATATACTCATCGATATTGAATCTGCGGCGTTGTTGCTTTTTGACAGCTCGCCGCCGTCATGTATTGAACATACACTCCGTTGGCTCGCATCAAAAGCGCCTAGCCGCAAATCCAATCTCGATGGATATACACTCCCTCGAGTCACTCGCTTCCGCCTAGCCAAAAATCCAATCGTTTTGAGTATAGTATTTGTTTGCCTAGGCGGGTTTATAGCCGAAAATGCTGCGGCAGCCACTACATCGACACCCACGAATTCAGTCACATTGACCTTGAATCCCGCGGAGCCTATGGTATTACCTTCAACTGAAAATGCCTTTAATCCTGCTTATGTCGGTGTATTCGCTGGTTATGGCAATACCAACTGGCAGCAAATGGTGAGTCAAGATGCTTCTACTGCAACCTCAACACCAACTTCGGCGGGCGGAAGCGGAGTGGCTGAGGGTATTATGCTGGGTTATTCGATAAGCCGTTATTTTGCGCTTGAGGGTGATTTTACCCATTTCCCCAGTGCTGATTTGGTTTTTGCACCTTATAGCGTGTATCGACCATTGACGGAAACGACGTCTAAAACAAATGCCTATGCTTTATTAGGTAAGTTTATGTTATCTCTTGATAATGGCAAGTTCAGTCCTTTTTCTGAAATTGGACCGGGTTATGTTCAGCGTAATGACGATCTGGCGCAAAAAGGGCATTTTGGCGGGAGCTTTGGTGTCGGGGCTGATTATTATATAACGCCACATTGGATGGCTGAGATCGGTTTGCAATATTATACCGGCTATGGCGATTCCACGCTAAAACCTGCTTATGATTACATTCCATTTCTTTATACTGTTAATGCGCGAATTGCCTATCGGTTTTCATTGTAGGCCGGGTGCAGCGCAGCGCAATCCGGGGTGCCACTCTCCCCCAAGGGAAAGGGGCTTTACCCCGGATTACTCCCTGTCTTGTGATCCTGCTCTGGCTTGTTTGTTTTATCCGGGGCAGGTGAAGGTTTCAATTCGGCCTGGCTAAAATAAGAATAATAATTATTACCTGTAGAAATATCTGATTCAGGCTGACTACGTGTCTTCGTTGAAACATCATTAGCATCACTATTCTCTTGTTTGCTCTCTTCTTTGTTTTCTAGTTGCGCTGTAGGGGCATCTGCGGTATTTTCAGTTGCTGTACTGTTCTCATGCTGCTTTAACTCGCCTGTCCACTCGGCCGACTTGATTTCTATTTTCTTTGTCAATTCCTCAATTTTTTTTACTTCATTGGCTATTTTTTTTGCATGTGAGCTTCTTATAAGAAAGGTAGTCACTAACGAGCCACCTACAATGGCAGCCGCAGCTAATCCTACAACAGGCCCTAGTACAATACCAACCGATGCAGTGAGCGTCAAAAAAAACGTAGTTGCTGCGACATTCTTCAGCGTAAATGCACTTTTAAATATATTCATCCCCATAAAGAGTTTGTTAAACCCGGTAGCGAGTTTTTCGCCGAATGATTTTTTTGGAGGCGGGATGTTTTGAGGTGTTGATTCATTATTTTTGAATTTAACAATTTTGACTATAGATTTATTGTACCCACTGATTTGTGAGAGCAATTGCATTGCATCGATTAACTCATTATCATTTCCTTTATCAAGCTCAGCTGCTGTTCTTTTTGTAATTAACGATTGCATGGACGCAATGCCTTTTTTTTCGTTTTCTATGGCTTTTTCTAAGGATTTGTATTGTTTGTTTTCAGTATGAAATTTTTCCCAAATACTGAGTCCTAATAAAGGCACAAGGGTGATTATGCAAGCCGCAATGAGGAGTGGTGAGCCAATAACAGAGAGTCCCAAAAAAGCGCTAATAAAAAAAGTAATAGTTCCTATTATGTAAAAAGGCTCTAAAATACCTTCAAATAGGCTCACAACATCGACTAATCGATTTCTTTTAGGTTTTTTTGATGCTTGTTGTGCGTTCGCGTCTTTATTTAGGCCCGATAAAAGTTGTTCCTCTTCTAGAGAGAGAGTTGAACGATTAGTCTTGTTGTTAAGAACGGGATCACGCTCTATGGCCACAATAATTACTCCGAACAATTTACCTATATGCACATTTTCATTTACTATTGTACATGTAAAAAATTATCGAAATATTAATGTGAGCAATTATTTGGCGCTTTGGCTTTGTAGGGGAACAATTTTGCGGCGTAGCCCTCAACCCGGGTGCACAGAGGGTTTTATTGCTTACGATGATTATTAATTGATGGTCTCAAAAAATGAGGCGATCTTTTCGCGGACTGAGGGACGATAATTCATCTCCCCTCAGTGCGCGCCAAGATCGCAAAGGGGCCTATATTCGTGAACGCGCATTGAGGGCTACGCTGTTTGTTCAACGTTCGGGTAGCCCTCAATTCGCGGGCACGGGACTTATTGATCGCACTGGGTAACAGCATGGCATGCTATGAAAAAATGAACGGTGCTTTGCGCGAACTGAGGGACGATAATTCATCTCCCGTCAGTGCGCGTTAAGATCGCAAAGGGACCTATATTCGTGAACGCACATTGAGGGCTACATAGAAATATTTTTTCCCCTGGGCAAGCCGTGTTACGTAGCGGGAGAAACAAAGGGTGCAGGTTAATTTTCATCCGGTAAAAACGTTAAAAAACCATCTCAGGCACATGATCGGAAACGATTAACTTCCCGTCGGTAATGGAAATAATCTCTTCGACTGAAATACCGGGCGCGCGTTCAAGCAAATGGAATGCACCGTCGTAAATATCCATCACAGCATAGTCGGTGACCACTTTTTTAATGCAGTTAACGCCGGTTAATGGTAAGGTGCATTTTTTTAACAGTTTAGAGTGTTTTTCTTTGTCGGTATGAATCATGGCGACAATAATATTTTTGGCACCTGCAACTAAATCCATGGCACCACCCATGCCTTTGACCATTTTTCCAGGTATCATCCACGAGGCGATATTGCCATCTTGATCCACTTCAAAAGCACCAAGCACGGTTAAATCAATATGCCCACCGCGTATCATGGCGAAACTATCCGCAGAGGAAAAAAAACAAGCGCCGGGCATTGCGGTAACGGTCTCTTTTCCTGCATTAATCAGATCGGGATCAACGGTGACTTCTGTGGGATAGGGGCCTAAACCTAACATGCCATTTTCAGACTGCAGCATGACGTTTATCTGGGGAGGTATATAATTAGCCACCAATGTCGGCATGCCTATACCTAAATTAACGTAATCGCCATCTTTTACTTCTCGGGCGATACGCATGGTGATTTGTTCGCGAGTCAATGCCATTTTTCTTACTCCAGAAATGTTTCTGATTCACTGAAATCCTTAATCCCCCAGTCTTGACAACTTACTCCCCCTCTCCCTCCGGGAGAGGGATAGGGGGAGGGGGAGTGAGCTTCGCTCGATCTTCCTCATCTTACTGTCCGTCGCTCGATCCGTTTTTCAAAAGATCCTTGAATGACGCGATCGACATAAATACCGGGCGTATGTATATGATCCGGAGGAAGTTCACCCACCTCAACAATTTCTTCCACTTCAGCCACGGTAATTTTACCCGCTGTAGCCATGATGGGGTTAAAATTCATCGCTGTTTTACGGAATACCAAATTGCCATATTGATCGGCTTTCCATGCCCGTATGAGTGAAAAATCAGCATATAAGGCCCGCTCCATGATGTAGGGTCTACCCTCAAATTCGCGCACTTCTTTGTTTTCAGCGACGGGCGTACCATATCCCGTTGCAGTATAAAAGGCAGGGATACCTGCGCCGCCCGCACGGATTTTCTCCGCGAGGCTTCCTTGAGGTGTTAAAATAACCTCCATTTCACCGGAGAGGGAGAGTTGTTCAAAGAGGGCGTTTTCACCGACATAAGAGGCTATCATGGTTTTAATTTGACGTTTTGATAGCCATAAGCCTAGGCCAAATCCATCAACGCCTGCATTATTTGATATGCAGGTAAGATTTGTGGCGCCGGACTCATAGACAAAACGAATTAAACCTTCAGGAATGCCGCATAACCCAAAGCCGCCGACCATGACCGTCATGCCGTGATCAAATCCAGCTAAGGCTTGTTCGTAAGTGTTGACTACTTTATTTAGTCCGTTCATTATTTTTTCCCTTTGATAAATTTGTTTCTCGCGTTACACTTGCTAATTAACTCTATACTCTATCAAAAAGCAGGCCATGTTTAAACCATTATCGTTATTTATTGGGTTACGTTACACCCGCGCTAAGCGGCGAAATCATTTTATTTCATTTATTTCGATGTCCTCGATGCTCGGCATCGCCCTGGGCGTGATGGTTTTAATCACCGTATTGTCAGTCATGAATGGTTTTGATGCCCAAATTAAAGATCGAGTTTTCAGTATGGCGCCTCAAATTACTCTCAGTACTGAAACCGGTCAATTGAACGATTGGCATCAAACAGACAAGCAAGTGAATCATTTTCCCGGCGTTACGGCGACGTCCCCCTATATTGCAGGGCAGGGCATGTTAGTTAGTTTTGGTCAAGTGCATCCCGCGCTCGTTTTTGGCGTTATTCCGGAAAAAGAAGACAATATTTCAGATATTCAACATATTATGTCTCAAGGCTCGATGTCTCGGTTGACTCAGGGAAGTTTTGGAATTGTTCTCGGCCAAGCACTGGCTGCCAATTTAAGTGCCACTATCGGCGATAAAGTGACCTTAATTACACCGATAGGGGCCACCACGCCCATGGGCTTTATCCCGCGTTATAAGCGCTTTACGGTGGTAGGCATCTTTGACCCCGGTACTGGCTTTGGTTTTGACACAACGATGGCCTATATCAATATGAAAGATGCTCAAACGCTCTATCAAATGGGTTCAGCCGTGAGTGGTTTGCGACTCAAATTGAACGATTTATATCAAGCACCTCAGATTTCAGAAAAACTCAGCAAAATATTGCCATCTGATACAGTTATTTTAAATTGGACGCAACAATATGGCGCGTTTTTTCAAGCGATTGCCCTTGAAAAAACCATGATGTTTTTGATTTTGCTGTTAATTATTGCCGTAGCAGCCTTTAATTTAGTCTCCAGTCTCGTCATGCTCATCAATGATAAACAGGCCGATATCGCTATTTTACGTACCTTGGGCGCAACTCCTTCCCGGGTTATGCACATTTTTATCATTCAAGGTACTATTATCGGTTCAGTAGGTACCGTTTTGGGCTTAATTAGCGGTATTTTCTTGTCCTTGCATGTGACCGAATTGGTTAATTTTTTACAGGAATATTTTAATATACAATTGCTTTCATCCAGTGTTTACTATGTCAATTACTTACCCTCACAACTTGAGCTTAAAGACGTGATTGAAGTTTGTGTGATGGCCTTTGCCATGAGCTTGCTCGCAACGTTATATCCTGCATGGCGTGCTTCGCGCATACAACCTGTGGAGGCTCTGCGTTATGAGTAATATTGTTTTATCAGCTAAAGGCCTCCACAAAAGTTACCACGATGGTAAGTTGATGGTGGATGTTTTAACCGGTATCGATTTTGAATTACAACGAGGCGAGCAAGTCGCCATTGTGGGCGCTTCGGGCTCAGGCAAAAGTACTTTGCTGCACTTGCTGGGCGGTTTAGATAAGCCGACAACGGGCGACGTCTTGGTCGATGGCGAGCCTATCAATCGAGTTTCAGAAAAACGACGCTGTGAATTACGCAATGAAAAAATAGGTTTTGTTTATCAAATGCACTATTTGTTGCCCGAGTTTACGGTGCTTGAAAATGTTGCCATGCCTTTGCTTTTACGCCAAATGAGTGTCAGTGCTGCTGAAAAACAAGCAAAAATAACGCTTGATCAGGTAGGTTTATCTCATCGACTGGAACATAAATTGGGTGAATTATCCGGCGGCGAACGGCAACGTACTGCCATTGCGCGGGCTTTGGTGACCAAACCGCTTTGTGTATTAGCCGATGAGCCCACGGGTAATCTTGATCATCAAACCGCAGAAACTGTTTATAAAACCATGCTGGAGTTAAATCAAACGCTTGGAACCAGCTTTGTTATTGTCACCCATGATTTATCGTTGGCGGCGCGTTTAAACAAACGTTATAGCCTCATTGATGGAAAGTTGTCGCTTGAGGGAACATCTCCATGACCGCTTTGCTTGAAGTAACACTAGAAGCGCCTCCTATACTAATACAGCCGCTACTAATACAGCCGCCAGATTGGTATGCCTTAATTCGGGGTGAGCCACTGCGAGAGCTGCCCAAAGATCTTTATATTCCGCCTGATGCGCTTGAAGTTATCCTTGAAAGCTTTGAAGGCCCCTTGGATTTATTATTGTATTTGATACGCTGTCATAATCTGGACGTTTTAGATATTCCTATCGCGGAAATTACCCGCCAATATATGGTTTATGTCGACTTAATGAAAGTATTGCGCCTCGAGTTAGCGGCGGAGTATCTCGTTATGGCCGCTACGCTTGCGGAAATTAAATCTCGCATGTTATTACCTCGTCCACCGAGTGAGGTGGATCCAGAGGCCGATCCGCGCGCTGAATTGGTGCGACGTTTGCAGGAATATGAGCAATGTAAATTGGCTGCGGAAAATATTGATTCACTTCCGCGCTTAGGTCGAGATCATTTTATGATGGCAGCTGATCCGCCTCCTATGGAGCATGTCAAACCACAGCCAGATGTTTTATTGGATGAAATGTTGCTTGCATTGAAAGAGGTTCTAAAGCGAACGCATTTGAAGCAAAGCCATCAAATTGTAAAAGAAGGTTTATCGATACGTGAGCGTATGTCGGCTATTTTAGTTGATATCGCGAAACAAGAGTTTACACCCTTTATCAGCTTGTTTAAAATCAATGAAGGACGAGCCGGTCTTGTCGTGACATTTATTGCCATACTTGAGTTGTCAAAACAGGCGCTGATTGAGATCGTACAAATAGAAAATTATTCAAGTATCTATGTTAAAACGCGGGTAGCTGTAGATGAATAACGAACAACTGAAACGCATTCTGGAAAGTGCTATTTTTGCTGCAGGGGAGCCGGTAGCAATTGAACGATTATTGGGTATGTTTACAGAGTATGAACTCGTCACACCAGCCTTAATTCGCAGTGTATTGCAAGAATTAATGGACGAGAGCCAAACACGATGCTACGAATTAAAACAAGTAGCCACCGGTTATCGTTTTCAAATTAAACCTGAGTTTAGCCCTTGGTTAGTGAAGTTATGGGATGAGAAACCCGTCAAATACTCTCGTGCTGTGTTGGAAACCTTAGCACTGGTGGCTTATCGACAGCCGGTGACT
>JAIELR010000057.1 GCA_019752835.1 Gammaproteobacteria bacterium
ATTTGAACGTAATGCTTATCTGTTTCTCTAGCAAAAAAAGAATATAGTTTGAAAAAATTCCAAGAGTTACGCAATAATTTCTCTGTTGAAGAAGTAAGTGAAAATCTTAAAAAATCAAATTTTTCTTGATCCGTTTTATCTATGACGCTCTGAATAAATTTTTTAAACATTAAATCAAGTAAATTAGTTTGAAATTGATAAAATGCAAGCTCTTTATCCAAATTAAGAGATATTTTTTGCAAAGAGATTTCAATATCATTTGGTGAAACAGAAAGTTTATTCAAATGACTTAATAAATTAACAAACATTTGTAAAGATGATTTAAATAGAATTTTTTCAAGCAAAATATTTGTTATATAAGAATTTACTCGCAATGAATTTAATAAGTTGGCTGCCTCAAAAAAAATTACCGTATAGTTTTTATCATTTTTCATTGAATCAAAATGAACAGATAAACTTTGAAAAATCAAATACTCTTCCCCCCATTGCAAAGCCTTAACATAACAGCCATCATAAAGATAAATAAAATTCAACGTATCATTTATATACTTCAATGAAAGTTTTTTTTCTGTTTTTGAAATTAAAATGTTTAATAGAAATTTATCCCGAACTGGACTATAATCTTCAAATGAGGATTTGATTTCAATTTTATTTAGCATTTCAAAAAGTATTTTTTCTTCTTCTTGCTTTATTTGTTGTGTTTCGGAAGCCTGTAAGATGATTGCTTCACAAATAAATCCTTTACAAAAAGAGTCAGGCGAGTGAAGTGCAACTGTAGGAACGCCAAAATTTGGCTCTAGTTTGCTAAATAAATTTAAATTCAACAATAATAAATAAACTGATATTTTTTTATTTCCAGTAAAGTAATCTTCAATTTCCACGAGCACTTCTTGCTTTATATTGAGTGATTTTTTTAGTAACTGACAAATTTTTTCTGTCGTCTCGTCCCCTGCCTCCATCTTAACTTGCAAAGAAAGAAAATATAATAATTGGGATATGTTTGCGTCATATTGCTTGTTTTTTTGAAAAATTAAATTAATTAATCGAAAAAAATCCGCATTACAAGAAAAATCATTGGGCGTTTCACTTCTTAAAATTTTCAGCAAAGTCGTGACCGGCAAAAAAACATCACCATCAATTTCTATACGGTTTGCTGTCAAAAAAACTAATTTTTCTATGATAGGCCGTGATGGGATAAGCACTTGAAATTGACTTAAAACATTCAAATAATCTAAATGAAGTATCAAAAAATCGGCACTTAGAATGTATTTATAAAGCTCCTCATTTATACGATGTAAAATTGTAGTTTCGTATTTTAATTTATTCAGCAGAAAACCGTAGAAATTTTCATGATTCTTAAAAACAACATCTGTCTTGATCAATAATAGGACTATACTTTCAGATTCTTCTATAGTAAGTAACGCTTTATATTGATATAAAATTCTTAGCAACTTTGCATTTTCATATTTTTTATTTATTAAATTAATAATAAACGATATTGTTTTATGCGGTAACTTTGGTAAAAATTCAGATGTATCTTCTACATAACGCAACAAACCATCGCAATCATTCAATTTATCAAGTTGTAGTAACGTAATAAGCGTATTATTGAGCGGTTGATATAAATTAATTTTCTCTAATGCTTTATAAAATTCATCATCACTGAATTGAATATTATCAGTAAGAAGTTTATATAAAAAGTGCAGAGCCACCTCAGAGAAGAGAATCGAATTATTGGCTAGTTTACCCAGCAAAATTCCGATTAATTTTTTATCGGAATAAGTGGGTTTTAATAAATGTTCGGTTAAATCTACTGGCCAGTTTTCATAACTTTTTATATTACAAAACAGGTCAATTAAAGCATTAATCTCATCGCGATCAACTATTTTAGTTGCTAAAATAATAACAGCATTATATATTCGTTGCGTGAGCGATTCGTTAGCATTGATGAGCCAAGATAATACTACTATTTTTTCCTCATTTTTATAGTGCGTATTTTCCAGTTTTAGCAAATGAGATAGTTGATGAAAATTATAAAAATCTAACCGTTGTGAGTGATTTTTAGCAAAAAAATCAACCAATTGCAATTTAATATCTGGACACAGGATATCTGAATTGATAAGCTTAACCAGTTTTTTTCCTGTTTTTTCTGTCAACAAGCTGGGGTTATGATTCATTGCAGAAATAATTGTTAACACAATGTTTTCTTTATCTTTTTCTGATGTTTTTTTGTAGAAATTATTAATTATTTTTGAAAAATGCAGAAATGAAATACTTTTGTAGCTACTAATTTCTTTTAATAAACGAAAAACATGACTTTTAAGATCTGAGTTATCATCTTCGGCTAGTATTTCTAGCAAAAATGATACAACGATATCAGAAAGGGCAATATGATTTTTTGCGGCTAACTCAATGACTTCCAATGTTGTTTCTGTGGTGATTGTTTTGGCTTTTAATTTTTCAAAAGTTAAAGTAAAAATTTCATCAGTTATAATTCTGTCGTATTTTCCCACTTCAATTAAAATTAGCAAGCCAAGATGATTGTAACTTTCTCTATTTTTCTGAAAGACATCATTTTTAATAGCTAGCAATAGATTTTCAGGTAATTTTACTTGTTTACAAGCAAGATTATAGCTTATTTTCAAGCAAACATCTGCGTTAGGTTTGGAAGTAGCTATGAGTTCGGCTAATAAAGCGTAATTACGAATAGTCAGATAGCCATATTTTTCAGCATAATTTAAAAGCAAATATTTTCTATAAAATTTAATAGAAAACCCAATTATTTTTAAGCCTTTAGCCGCATTTTCCAGATTAATTATCGAATTGCCCTTTTCAGTCAACCATTTTTTTGGTAAACATTTTAACATGTCAAAAGCATACTGTGATAAATAGGGCTTATAGTTAAACAACTGTATATCTGCTAGATAATCAATCAACTTATCTGATAGGCGGCACTTATAGTCGTGACGGATGATATTAACTATAATTAACAGTTCTCTAATTAAACAATTGTTAATGAAAAATTTTGATATGACGATTTGCTCAATTTTTTCTATAAAACTCAACAAATTACCCTGCCATAAACTTAAGTTGTCCTTAAATCTTTGAAGTTGAATTTGTATGATTTTTAATGATATGCTGGCAAAAATTTCCTCCTCTGACTTTATCAGGTTAAATGTTAAATTGATCAACTCCCATGAAAAACCAGTTCCTTCTTTTGATAAGAAATATAAAAAATTTAATGCATTTTTTTTTACCGAATAATCGAAATGCTTTTTATTTATAATGTTAATCAATGTTCTGCAAGTTGAATTTTTTATAAAAGCCGCATTTAAAATTCCTTTTCTCAAAGTGAGCGCATGATATAAAACCTCAATCAAGTAAAAACTAACAGTTGAATCTTCGCTGTCACAAAAAATGTTTTGTATTGTTCTGAGTTGAGAAATACTTAAAAATCGAATTTTAGCTTGTTCAAGTAACCCATTTAAAGCATAATAAGCAATATTTTTGTTAGCATGCTTAATATTGGAAATGAAATAATCAATAACTTTATCATCCAAACCCCGTTCATTTTCAGCTAAATATCGAAAAATTTTGATCAGTTTGTCTGTGTTTTCTTTATTCTTAATGAGGTGATTTAATTCAATCATATTGTCCTTGTCGAAAACCAAACTTTCATTAACTTTGATATATTTGCAAAAAAATTCGGCAGCACTGTTTACCACGAGTTTATTATCTGAACTTAATGATTTTAGTAAACCCTTAATATCTTCGTTTTTTATTCTTACTCGACAATTAATACCTTGTGCAAATATATTTAATATTTTTATCAAATGCTCGTCATCAGAAAAAAAATCAAACGTACCCAATAAATTTTCTATTATATCGTCGGTAAGGCTATATTCCTTATTGGTTATTCGATCCAAAGCTGTCATTGTATTATCATAATACCCATCGATTTTGCTGTTTTCCCTTAACAAAAGACTTAGACTATCGATTATTCTATCAATTTCTGTCTTATGCTCGGTTAATTCTACGTATGTAGCTTTGGTAAATAGACTCCCCAACGCAAAGGTTACATTGATAAGCGTGATGTTGTTTGTGTTCAAGCTTAATAATTTTATTATATAATTTAATGTTCTTTTTTCTAAAAGAATATTATCTACCAACGAATAATGCCCTAACAGTTGAAGAGCATGATTAAGGGTAGCGTTTTCCTCAGATTCAATAAGTTGTCTAATGGCTTGATATTCAGTTTCGGGTAATTTACGATTGTTTTTTGCCACATTAATTAATGTAGCCCAAGCATTTTTAATAGCTTCAACCGGAAACGGTTCTGTTTTATCTGCAATGATCCTGACTAGCGGCTTAATTATTCGAAAAGGAATAATTTTCTTCTGTTCTGCAGCCTTTAAACAACGAGCTGTGGCCCTTAAGCACTCCTCCGCACTTTCTAATATAGAGCTAAGCTCAATAAGATCATCCACAATAAGCGAATATGTATATTGGGCAGCTTGTTGCACCGCCATATTTAAATCAGTTTTTAACTGTTTAATTTTATCAACGCAATTGTTTTGATAAATTATTTCCTTATCGTGGAATGTAAAATGCTCATCAATTGCAGCAAGTACATGTTCGCGCCCAGCGGCTATAGCAGTGGCAACCGAAGCTTTGTTAATATGATTAAAACTGAGTTCAGAATTTTTTATCAATAGCAAGGCTATATTAAGTGCCAAGGGAGCTAAGTTGATGTCTTTATCGTATGTAATGGCGGTGTTAATGATATTTAAGAAAACTGTCTCAAACTGATTATTATGAGGAAAATCTACTTGGCCTTGACAAATAGCTGCATGAATTATTTTGAGCAGAAGTATTTTTTTATTGTCTTCGCCATCCTTCAAACGTTCCCATTGTTGTACTATTTTATATAAAGAACCTTCGGTTAAATGAGCGGTAACTAATTTTTTTTGAATAGCACGTAAGCTCTTAGAACTCAACTTCTTTGAAAAAATTATTTTATTAGAAAAATTTTGCTGCTTGAAATTTATCCTATCTGTGAGGTGAAACAATTGGGTCAGCTCATCATCTTCCTGACAAAATATTGGACACAGCATGGCATTTACCATTACCCACTGCGATTCAGTAAAGGGAATCTTAGGCTCTATGAGCATTTTGGCATGCAAACAAACGGCAATGAACGAAAAAAAGCGTAGCGGTTGATCTAAAAATTTATTTAAACCAAATAAAACCAATTCTTGCTCATCTTGAGCCAAAATTTGACTATTTATTTTAGCATAAGCGAGTATTAATACTCCATACGGAAATACATTTTCTTCATTGGCATAAGTATTTGCAATTTTGCATACGGCTTGTAAACTTTCTGGATGAATAAAACGTTTGTTTTTTGCAAAATAAACTAAAGCTTCGAGAGCAAGCACTCGAAGCTTTGGTTTTTTAGCCAAAATATACCCACGACTATAATCTAGACAGTCAATAATAAAATTATAGTCTTTCTCTGTAATTAATTCATTTAATACAATGGCTTTAAGCAAACCAATAAGATCAGGCTCTGGCGTATAATACCATCGTAAATGCTCTGTATCTGCTTGAGCGCTGGAAGGCGCAAATGAGTTGACTTCTTCTTTAGCGATTACGACTTCCTCAATAACTGACTCTAATTCTTTAAAGTCAGCCAAAAGACGGTAAGATTCATCTTCATCTTGTATATGCTCTTCTTGTTGAACTTCAATATATGCTTGTTTTTGCAATACAGGTCGCATCAATAAATATCCTTCATTTATAGATCATTCAATAAGCTAAAATAGCTCTACACTTCCGTTTTTAAACAAAAATCGTATAACTAAACGTCTGATAGACGCAAACCTATAATGAACGTTTGGCTTTCTTCTCTGCGTTCTGCAAAAAAATTTTATGTGGCATCATAGTTCTCTCTTTAGACATGCACTTAAGTAAAAAACCTTTTAAAGGTAAATGCCTTAGTTGTAAGTAAGGGCGATTATATCAAGAGGCTTAAACTTAACAACCTAGGAGTTTTACGAGGGTCAGAGTTTGTATTCAGTAAATTTAGCCGCTAATTTGGCTCGGCTTGTGATTTGCCATTTTTCTTTCACACTCGCAATGTGAAACTCGGCCGTTCGGGGTGAAATTTCTAATTTTTTCCCTATTTCTTTATCTGTATACCCCTCCGCTAGCAATGATAAACAATCATATTCTCGTCCTGACAACGTGTGAGGAAAAAAATTTGGAGGAGCCTCTATGCTAAAACCAATTAAACCAATCAACATTTTGTTTTTATCAAACAAAGGTTTTTTTTTGCTAACAATATTAATACGACTCCCATCATGCCTGACCACTTGTTCACGAAATGTAAGCTCCCTTTCTGACTCAAATACTAATTTATCATTTGACTGAATTTTTTCCGCATAATCTTTCCATGCGAAAAAATCATCATATTTTTCATAAATACCCTCTACCGTTTGACACCCCGCAGCTTTTTTAAGAAAAAAATCATTCGCCCATATGTATTGGCTATGTTTGTTTTTTATATAAATTTCAAAATTCAGGTTTTGATAGGCTTCGAGAGGCAGGAACTGAAGATCACAAATAAATTCATGCATGCTATGATATCCTTAATTTTTCAGCGGAGAAAAATATTGTACCTTATAACGCCATTGATTGCCAAAATTTTACTCAAGTCATCGCATTCTTAAAGGCTTGGTAATGTGTTAATCATTAACTTGCGTCGCAAAGGATTTTCTTGTGCCTTAATGACGCGTTTAATTTGCGTTTTTGCTGCGGTGACACCTCTTGGCATCTTTTCGCTCACCAAGTCTAATGGCCATTAAAATATCGTGCTTTAAGTGTTAAATTCACAAGCATGTATTTTCATCCTGTCTCGGGTTACAATAGCTCCTTTTTTATTCTCTGAGGTATTTGAGTGTCAACATTTCCTGCTTTACTAGCCTTTGCGGACGGAACCTTGTTTTGGGGCGAGGCTGTGGGCTTGCGTGGCCAAACCACGGGTGAGCTCGTCTTTAATACGGCGATGACTGGCTATCAAGAAATTTTGACCGATCCGTCGTATGCGGGGCAAATCGTGACCTTTACGCATCCACATATCGGTAATGTGGGAATTAATCAGGCCGATAGAGAGTCGTATCGCGCCTGGGCGGCGGGTTTGGTGGTGCGAGAATATTCATCAGTGGCAAGCAATTTTCGCTCGGAGCAACACTTTACTGATTGGTTATTGGCCGAAAAGCTTATTGGCATTTCAGGGGTGGATACGCGGCAATTAACGCATTATTTGCGTGAGCACGGTTCACAAATGGCCTGTATTAGTTCACTTGATATCGATCCGGAACAGGCCATTGCGTTTGCCAAAGAGGCTCTTCCTATGGCGGGCCGTGATTTAACCGGTGTGGTTAGTACAAAACATGCTTATGAATGGAATGAAGAAAACGCATCATTGATTCGAGAATTCCGTACTATTCATGTCAATATGAAACACGTGGTTGTGTACGATTTTGGGGTTAAATATAGCATTTTACGACATTTAATCGATAGAGATTGCCGTGTTACTGTGGTGCCAGCGTTGACCTCTGTTGAGGCAGTATTGGCGCTTAATCCTGATGCTATTGTTTTACCCAATGGGCCAGGTGATCCTCAAGCTTGTCAGGCAATTATTCAAATAATTCAGCAATTATTGGCGACAGATCTTCCGCTATTGGGTATTTGTCTGGGACATCAGTTATTAGCTTTAGCCTTCGGTGGTTCAACCTTTAAAATGAAGTTTGGTCATCACGGGGCAAATCATCCGGTTCAAGATTTGCGAACAGGCCAGGTTCAAATCACCAGCCAGAACCATAATTTTGCGGTTGCGGAGCAAGATTTGCCGGAATGTTTAGACATTACGCACCGTTCTTTGTTTGATGGTACTATTCAAGGCTTGCGTCATCGCAGCAAAAAAGTGATGAGCGTACAGAATCATCCTGAAGCCGGTCCGGGGCCACTTGATGCTTGTGTCCTGTTTGATGAATTTTTAGCCTTGTTTTCTTAAGAGATTCCCATGCCAAAACGCAGTGATATTCATTCCATTTTAATTTTAGGCGCGGGGCCGATTGTGATTGGCCAAGGCTGCGAATTTGATTATTCAGGTGTTCAAGCCTGTAAAACGCTCAAAGCAGAGGGTTATCGTGTTATTTTAATTAACCCTAATCCAGCTACAATTATGACCGATCCGGACTTGGCCGATGCAACCTATATTGAGCCTATTACGCCGACCACGGTGATGCGCATTATTGAACAAGAAAAACCAGATGTTTTGTTACCGACCATGGGTGGGCAAACCGCACTTAATTGTGCCTTAGCACTCGCGCAACAAGGTTTTTTGACGCAGCATAAGGTTGAGCTTATTGGTGCATCTCAATCTGCGATTGAAAAAGCTGAAGATAGAGCGCTATTTCGTTTAGCCATGCAAAAAATAGGCTTAGAAGTTGCGAAATCGGTGCCTGTTTATACGATGGACGAGGCTTTGTTGGCGCAAGCGGAGTTAGGTTTTCCGGTGGTGATTCGGCCTTCTTATACTTTGGGTGGCAGTGGTGGTGGTATTGCCTATCATCGCGACGAGTTTCAAGCGATTTGCGAGCGGGGGTTTGATTTATCGGTTAATCATGAATTGCTGATTGAAGAGTCTTTGCTAGGGTGGAAAGAGTTTGAGCTTGAAGTAGTGCGGGATAAAAAAGATAATTGCATTATCGTTTGTTCGATCGAAAATGTGGATCCAGTGGGGATACATACCGGCGACTCCATTACCGTTGCCCCCGCGCAAACATTGACAGATAAAGAATATCAAGTACTCCGTAGGGCTTCCATTGCTATTTTACGCGAGGTGGGTGTTGATACCGGTGGGGCTAATGTGCAGTTTGCGATAGAGCCTAAAACGGGTGAGATGCGCGTCATTGAAATGAATCCTCGAGTGTCACGTTCATCAGCATTGGCATCAAAAGCCACCGGTTTTCCCATTGCGAAGGTGGCAGCAAAATTGGCTGTAGGTTATACCTTGGATGAAATTCGTCATGACATGACGTCCAGTAATATTCCTCTTTCGTTTGAGCCTGCGCTCGATTATATCGTTGTTAAATTACCGCGTTTTCACTTTGAAAAATTTCCGCAGGCTGATACCACGCTCACCACCCAAATGAAATCGGTCGGGGAAGTGATGGCTTTAGGCCAAAATTTCAAACAGGCACTGCAAAAAGCAATTATTAGTCTTGATATCGGGATGAGTGGATTTGAGCCACAAATTGATCCCTCACTTCTTGATGCTTTAAATCAGGTTAAAGCATGCTTACAAAAACCCGGCCCTGAGCGCTTATTTTATCTGGGCGATGCGTTTCGCTTAGGTTTGGGTGTGGAAGAGATTTATGAATTAACTCGAATCGATCCGTGGTTTTTAGGGCAAATAGGCGAATTAATTGTGATGGAGCATAGTTTGCTCTTATTTGCTGGTGAGAATGTAGAGGCCTCCCAGGCGCGAGGGCCTACCTCTATATGGCGCACCTTAAAACAAGCCGGTTTTTCCGACAAGCGATTATCTCAATTACTTCAAATGACGGAAGAACAAATCCGCGAGCAGCGCTTGCAATTAGGTATAAAACCGAGCTATCAACGAGTCGATGGCTGCGCCGCTGAATTTGCAGTATCGACCGCTTATATGTATTCCACCTATCAAAATGCTTGCGAGGCCCGTGTCGACAAGCGATCCAAAATAGTCATTATTGGCAGCGGTTCTAATCGTATTGGTCAAGGAATAGAGTTTGATTATTGTTGTGTTCATGCCGCCTTTGCGGTGCGTGAAGCCGGTTATCAATCGATTATGATCAATTGTAATCCTGAAACCGTTTCCACCGACTATGACACTGCCGACCGTTTGTATTTTGAACCTTTATCAGTCGAGCATGTGTTAAGCATTCTAGCGCTCGAACAGCCTGATGGCGTTATTATACAGCTTGGTGGGCAGACGCCCTTAAAACTCGCCCATGATATTGCCAGGGCAGGTTTCAGGGTGTTAGGAACCCAGGTTGAAAATATCAATTTAGCGGAAGATAGAGGGCAATTTGCGCAATTGATTCAGCGCTTGGACTTGAATCAGCCTCGTTGCGTGGCCATCACTGACCTCAATCAAGGAATTTTACAAGCTAATACCCTGCATTATCCGCTGCTTGTTAGACCGTCTTTTGTGTTAGGTGGCCATGCCATGAAAGTGGTGCATGACCCTGAAGATCTCGAGCATTATTTGGTTCATGCGTTGAATGCGTCTGAAAGCGCTGCTGTTTTAGTCGATGAGTTTCTTGAGCATGCCATAGAGTTGGATGTGGATGTTATTTGCGATGGTCAAACCGTGTTAATCATGGGTGTGATGGAACACATCGAGCAAGCGGGGGTTCATTCGGGTGATTCGGCTTGTAGTCTACCACCGTTTAGTGTGAGTGAGGATCTTCAGGCGCAGCTCTGTGAGCAAGCCTCGGTGCTCGCCTTGGCACTCGGTGTTGTCGGTTTAATGAATGTGCAATTTGCTATTAAAGATGAGCGTATTTTTATCTTAGAAGTGAATCCACGGGCTTCTCGCACTATGCCCTTTGTGGCAAAAGCAGCAGGTATTCCATTGATTAAGATGGCGACTAAGGTGATGCTAGGGCAGTCTTTACGAAAATTGATTGCGGCCCTGGATGCTGAGAGTATTGAA
>JAIELR010000112.1 GCA_019752835.1 Gammaproteobacteria bacterium
TGATTGTTTGCCCAGTGTCATTGTGCAGCTCAAAGGAAATCCACTGATAATGGGTGTACGCTATGAATTATCCTGTTTGCGATGCACCTTATGTGGAAAATATTATGTGGCTCCCCTGCCAGAAGAGGCGAAAGGTCGCGAAAAATACGATGAAACTTGTCGCTCGAGTATTGCACTTGCACGCTATTATGCAGGGTTTCCTTTTTATCGCATCCAACGGATGCAAGCCTTACAGCACATACCGTTGGCCGATTCAACCCAATGGGATTTGATGCTGCAACTTTATGCTATGGTGTTCCCTGTTTATCAAGCGCTGGAGCAGTGTGCGGCTCAAGGAGAATTATTCCATTATGATGATACGGGCAATCGTATTATCGAATTGAAAAAGAAAAGTCAAGCTGCCCACACCACAGCCTTTATTTCAATGTGGGAGAATCATGCGATTTATTTATTTTATACCAGCCAGGCTATTGGTGGAAAAAATCTAGCATTATTATTAGAGAATCGCTCGACAGAAGAACCCTTTTTTACTATGGCTGATGCTAGTTCACATAATATTCCAAAAGTTATGGATGAAAATTTAATTGCCCGCTGGATATTATGTTTTTGTCTAGTGCATGGGAGAAGAAAATTCTATGAGATACAGCATCTTTATAGCAAGGAATGTGAATTAGTTTTGGATATCATTAGCCAAGTCTATCAGAATGAGGCCTATTGCAAGAAAAACAAAGGGGATCCACCGGCGCGGTTAACTCATCATCAACAATATTCTGGGCCGTTAATGGAGGCCCTCAAGACATGGCTTAACAATCAGCTACTGCACCGCTGCCATGAACCCAATAGTGCTTTTGGTCAGGCGGTCGCTTATATGCTGCGTCATTGGCAACCGTTGACTCGCTTTTTAGAAGTGGCCGGGGCTCCAATTGACAATTCACTGTGTGAACAAGCGATCAAAGTGGCCATCCGTCACCGGCGCAATTCGCTATTTTATAAAACGCAACGGGGAGCCCAAGTCGGCGATTGCCTCATGAGCCTCATTCATACTGCAGCAAAAAATCAGGTGAATTTTTTTGATTACCTTAATGCCCTGCAACTGAATGCCCACGCCGTGAAAGCAGATCCCTCCCAGTGGCTCCCTTGGAATTACCGACAAACGTTACAACAACTTCATGCCCCACCCGTAATAAAAGCGGCTTAACTTAGTCAATGGGACGCCAAGGGGGTTCACACTCAATGCTAGCGGGGTCACCGTTTTGCAATAACACCTGCAGTTGCGTGCTAGTCATTGTGGCTACCTGCGTTTTTATTGTCGGCCAGTGGCGAAAGTAACCGCGTGATAAGCGTTTTTGGCATAACCAAAAGCCTTGGCTATCGTAAACCAGGATTTTAATTGAACTCGCTTTACGGTTGCGGAAAATAAAGTAATGCCCGCTAAATGGGTCAAGCGCTAAGACATTTTTGCACAACGCAATAATGCCATCCAGGCCGTTTCTAAAGTCAATGGCTTCAATTGCCAAGTAAACTTTGTGGTTACCCGTGATACTGAGCATTTACTTTCCCTCAAAAAAGGCTTTCATTAATTGGGCAAAGCTATCGGTGGTGGTGTGAATTTTCATAATTTGACCGTCAGCTCGACAAAACTCAACAATCAGAGTATTGGTTGCTGGGAATTTTTCTGGTTTATAGGCCCCATCTTACGGTCCGTGCCACAAGGGGCCACGCCAGACAGATCCACACTGGAAACTTACCAATCATACCTTCATATTCAGTTTGTGCGTCGAAAATCGATAGTTTTGAGTGACTTTGCCCCTCATGGCTTGAATAAATCTGAATCAGCGTGCCATCAATTCCTTGTTTCTTGAGCCACGTAAAGAGAAAATGTCTCAACTTGTGTGAAAAAATAGAGTTATCCGACCTGCATTATGTGAACATTGCTCAGGAATCTTACGTATTCCCCGATCAGTATAAGAAATTTGTTCCAAGTGGCCCCTTGTGGCACGGACCGTAAGATGGGGCCTATGGCAGCCATAGCTCAATAGCAGATTTTAATCGCTTTCCGCAGCTTTGATCAGTAGCAAACCATAACTTTTTTAGAGGCTCCAAAAGCTCCTCGCTTGTATAGGTCTTTTGACGTCCGGGCCTTTTATGCAAACCCATATAGCCTGTGTTGAGCAGTCTTATCGCGTGTTTTCGATGGCAACCACTGGTTGCACAAAATTCATCGAGTAATTTGCTTTTATCTTGGCGTTTTGCCCGAAAATACCTTGTCTTCAGGCTCCGTAAGTAGAGATCCATCCTAATTTGCCCCATCGTTGTCACCTCTTTTTGCTCGGTAACATCTATTTTGAGGCATCGACCTTATTTTAACTCCTTTTTTAAATCTCTTCGGTAACATTTCTTCTGAGGCAATTCACCTTAATCTTATGTTGCCTCAAGCTAATAATTCGTTAAGATTCTTTCTGTACCGTAGGACAAATAAACGGTAAATGTTTTTCGCTGGAACTATAAAATAACAAATTTAACTTTATTTGAGAGGTATAAAGATGACAGACAAGGCAACTCCTGCGGATGCTCACGAAGTATACCCCGTGTATAATGACAAACCTAATAATGATTTCTCCCTCAGTTCTAGCGACAGTGAGGAGCAAGACTCTTTGGATGCCCCGAGCGATAATGAGAAGACAGCGCATACCATCAAACTTTATTTGACAGATGATTGGTATAATGAGGCGACAGAGACGCTTGGCCTATTACAAGAAAGTCGATTCTCTAAGGCTATTAAAGACTATGCATCTCAAAATACACACGCTTGCCTTTTAATTGGTTGGGAAGCTTTCTTTAAGATAACTTATATATCCAAAGCCATGAAGAGCAACCGCAATTCTGTAAACCTTAATCATATTGCAATAACCCCCCTACAGAGCGACGTTATTTCTGACAAAAATGATGAAATCAGCGCTTCACCTATCATAAGTATGCTAGACATGCTTCAATCAGACAGCTTCATTTATGCTGCTCAAAAAACATCCCTCGTACCTTTAATAATTCCCTCACAATATCAACCACTACTCGATAAGCGGGATGCAAGTATGTCCGATGTACAAAAAAATGTGACATATACTTATAACAAAAAGAAAGAAGCGCGAACCAGCTATTTATGGGTAAACCCCATAACAACAGCGGCATCCCGCAACCCAATGAAAACGCTAGCGGTTAATACGGTGACGTCTGCGGCCGTAGGGGGCGCCGTCGGTGCTGGTTTGTTCGCGGCTTATCTGAGCTTATCCGGCAAAGCGATGGGCGCTGGTGCTCTTGCGGGCACCCTTGTTGCAGGACCCTTGGGTGGTTTGATAGCGGCGGTTGTGATTGGCGCCTTAGTCGCTGGTGGCGCGGCTTTGGTTGTGGGTAGCTTAGTAGCTTGCAGTATGTTTAGGGACAACCAAATTAAGAAGAAGCGTGAAGAGTTTAATGAGATACAAGCCCATCAAGACGGCCTTGTTGAATAATCCAAAGATAGGCTAAAATTTGGCCAACCAGTCCTTATCTATATGCATTTAACAGATACTGGCATGCCTAAGCTCGTCATGATGTTTAAAGCGGACGAAGCTATCCTGGCTTCGGTCAATTGTTGCGGTAATTTTCGGGCTTTTAGCGTATTGCCAAAAATTCGTTTAAAGCGTTGCATCGCAAGTTCCACATAACTACGCAGACCATAGTTTGTCTCTTGTTGCCAAGCAAGGCGCCCATTTCCCTGAATAAATTGAATATGAGCATCCCGTTGTGATTGCCCACCGTCAGAGCAGAGGGCATTCTCGCGGGGCGGAATAATAATTTCTGCGTCCGACTGTACTGCCAGCACGGCATCATAAGTGGGCTGGCCATCATAAGCCCCGTCACCCAAAAGCTGTTTGAATCCTGCCCTAATCTGCCCTAATAAACCGGGTACAGCGGTTGTGTCACCTACTTCATTCGTTGTTAAATCACACGCAATAACCTGATGTTTTTCGGCTCTTCGCGTCTTTGCGTGGAATCCTATAATTTGTTAAAGTGTTGGTCTGACTAAAGATGAACTAAAAGGCCTATTAGCCTATTTCAGCGATTGATTTTAGATATGCTTGCTTTCCTTCACTTCTCTTCAAATGTGGTCACTCCCTAGTTATTCCACGCAAAGACGC
The DNA here is from genome assembly GCA_019752835.1 of Gammaproteobacteria bacterium. Next base: position 4,176 of record JAIELR010000112.1, read on the forward strand.
GAAGAGCCCTTTTTTCAAGAAAGCCATCAGCTCAAGTGGTCTGCCTGAGAAAGTCACGATTGATAAATCAGGCGCAAATGCGGCAGCACTGGAACGGCTTAATCTTCTATTATTTTTATCGAGTTTATGGTGTTTGTTTATCGAGGTAAGACGAATAAAATACCTGAATAATCTGGTTGAACAAGATCATCGAGCTATAAAACGACTCACGCGGCCGATGCTGGGATTTAAATCGTTTGAATCGGCCAACGCCACTATTGCGGGCATTGAACTTCATCACATGCTTAAAAAAGGTCAGATGGAAAACCATCAAAATTTACCTGCTTGGCAACAGTTTTCTCTCCTCGCAGTCTAGTGGCGTCCACTGAAAAGCTACCTTGTGTTTGGGGTACTATTTTCGACAGAACCACTTATTTTTGAAGAATATCAACGACGTTTGATGGAGCTTGAAAAAGCACCCGTAGATGATGTATATACTTCTCTTGAAAAGCGAAAAATAAAGTTGGAAAGAGGTATTTCATTGTTGATTGATAGTTACGCTCAACAATATATTACTAAAGATGAGTTTGAGCCAAGAGTACAGACTATGAGGAAAAATTTAAAGCTAGCCCAAGAACAACAAAATATGTTAATTGAGCAAAGAAATTTAACAAAAGAAATGGAATTAATCGTCACCAATTTAGAGCATTTTTCAGGTGGAATTGCTGAAAATTTAGAGCAACTAGATTGGCATGGTAGACGAGATATGATTCGACGTGTTGTTAAAAGAATTGAAATGGGAAATGATGAGATCAATGTTGTGTATAAAGTCAATAAATTGCCTGAGCCTAAAAATAATACTGGTACGCAACATTGTTGTAACGGTATGTTCCGTTCTTAGAGGGCTTCTCCTCAGCAATGGGGAGGAGCTACTCGACTAAGAAGTTGACATTTCTTGTACGGGTAACTGTGAACTATCATCTCCCGCTGTTGTGACGTTTTGAATGATTTCTTCTTTTGGGTTAAATAATGTATGTCTTAAAAGTGAAGGGTTGGAAGAATTTCGTATCTGAAAACTGGGCGAATTTATTCTGGGCGATGATTTTTTCTGACTAAACAAGGTATTGCTTCGCCCCGCCATGATCCTGGAAAGTGCCTCAGCAAGAGTTAAACAATTATGCTCGCCCAATGAAGGGTTAGGACTCAATTGGTTCAACGTTAAAATGGGTTCACGACAAACAGGTTGAAATTGTCCTTCTTTAATTTTTAACTTATATTCTCGTGCAAAAATGAGTTTTTTTTCAGCTTTATAAATATTTGCTGGCTTACATAAACGTAAGGATTTAAACAGATAATTTTTGCGCTCATCCATAAATGATTCTGGAGATACTAAATGAATCTGCGGATATCCGTCTTTGCCAAGCAATTCATACTTAACCAGCAAATGTTGGCGATCATGATCAACTTTTTCAACAAAAACAACGGCATGCTCCCCTTTTTCCTCTTTGCTTTGATTAGCAATAGCTACTAACCAAGCATTTTTATTCACTAAATAACCGGCATTGATAATACTTTCGGTATCACAGTTATCAACAAGTGAAATAAAGTTCTTTATTTTATCGTCATTTTCTCCTTCTATTTTCTCTATATTAACGTGATTTTCATGCCCTGCATCGATATAGGCGTCTGTATAGAGGGAAATCACATTTTCATTATCAGCAATTTTTTTTAAAAAATTACCTTCATACGCTATTTCAAGCTTATTGGATGCTATATTTTGAGCAATTTTAGCCATTAAATCTGTGAAATCTTGACTAAGCTTGCTATCAGGAAAAGATAAAAGATTATTTTTAAAATTGATGATAACTGTATGATTAACGTTACCTTGATTTATTTCTCGTGCTGCTAAGAAAGCGCTCATGAATTTTTCAAATTGATACAAGGTAAAACAATTGTTACTTAAATTTATTTTCCTTAAATTTTGTTTTTCACCTAATATTATGCCTAAATTAGTAAATAAATCACCATATTCAGTTGATATTTTACCTAATTGGTTTGTTGATAAATTTAAACCCTCTAAAAGGGAGAGACCTTTCAGCAGGTCTAAAAATTGAGTTTTTATATCTGTTTCAACCCCTATTTTTATAAGTAATTTAGGTAAAAGTTTTTCATTTTGTAGCTTATTTCCATGGTATAGACCTATGTTAACCAGGCTTAAATGCTTCAATTGGGTGAAGGGCTGAATAGTAGTTAAAAATTTTGATGCAAATAACATATGCGATGCATAGATCTCATCTTTTGTTATTTTGGGTAACAAAGGATGTTTTGATTGATAAGCACTTTTGAATCGGGGGTAATTCCTAAACGCATTCAATACATAATATGCAGCTTCAAATAATTCACCACGCGTTATAGGTTCTCTGATTAAAGATTTTACAAATCCTATTGTTTCGTCATTTCGCCACACAATACGGCCTAAAAATCTGAACATGAAATGCATAATCTTTCTTATTATATAATCAATTTTAACTTCTCCATATTTAATTTTAATTTCATTTCCATCTTGATATTTATATTTATTCACAATCATGCTTAGGCATCTCAATAAAGCTTGATCACGAGGTTCCTTTGAACCGACCTGATTGAAATGAGTAACGATATGCCCAATACATTTAATAAAAATAGCTAAATTTTCACTAACATCTTTTTGTGCGTTGCTAAGCTTGATTGTCAGATTTAATTTTTTAAGAAGGGTGTTTTTCATGATTCATTTCCTGGCGTTTAAATTGAACTTCATTTTTCACAATTAAAGAGATACATCGGAAGTAGAATGATTTGCAAGTAATTTTGATGATTTATCGGGCTCACAACAGTTTGTAATACACGGTTGAAAAAAAACACTATAACATGTTCTTGCAACAGTAAAAGCAAAACGTTTCGCAAAAAGAAAAAGAATCGCTGAAAGTAAAAAAACTGATTCTGCGGCATCAGCCGCTTCTTCTATAAGCTCATTTTTAATATATTCTATTCCTCCATCAGCTAATAACCCTATTCCAAATACAACAGCAAAAGGCAACAAAAACTGACACAGAAAAATTTGACAAAGCTTTCTAGATTGAAGAATTTCCTCATCCTCAGCATCGGTTTGACTTGTATCATCTTCTTGAAATTCATTGTCATTTACAATTTTTTTGATTCCTCTATATTGAGGATGAGCACCTTTTATGAGCTTTATTGAAGAGTCTTCATTGTTTATTTTTTCGTCTGCCCGATCCTGTTTGTTCTTACATTTCTCATGGGCAAGAAAAACCACTACATTAGTAACTGCAATAATAAAGGCAGAAATGAGGGCAATGATAGACGCTATGAACCAAATATTATTAAACCCAGATAGTTTGGATATAATCTCAATTATTATATCTATAATAATTAAAAGGAATGAAACAGACCCCACCACGATTGGTGTAGAATATTTGTTACCAAAGAAGGTTGGTGGACAACTGATTAATTTTTTACAATCAGGCATTTTCTGCGCTCCTCATTTAATGAATCGTGATCATCTATTGTAGGTTTTTGAATTCGATGGGATACAGGGTTTACAACAATTTGAAACAGATTTTGAAACAGAATCGGCAAGTTGAAAAAACGTAGCACCACACCCTTTCATGCATCCTTTTAGAGGAGGGACTATAAAAGCAGAGTGTTTTTTTATTAAAATTTTTATAAAAATAATACTTGCAAGTAAAGCAGATGCATCGAATAAATCTAATATTTTCTCTAAACGTTCATTATTAATGAACTCTTCTATTGCCAGATCACATCCTAGCCCTAAAACGAATGCGACTACGCCATAAAAAATAAATTGACAACAATATGGGGCGCAAGACTTTTTGGATGAGAGACAGGATTTTGTTAAGAGTGTTTTTTGGCGTTCGTCGTCAGAATTGATCAACAGGTTTTCATTTTCTTCTTGCTCAGACTCTGACTGTTCCGCTCGATCTGCTTTACTCACAAGAGGCCGACTTAAACCAAAAATAAACATATTAGTCGATGCAATGATAAGAGCGGAAATAAGGACAATAGTAGGTGCTATAATACAAATATTATTAACATCGCATAGCTTGGAAAAGAGGTGACAAAGTACATCAAATAAAATGCAAAGAACAACAGCGCAAAAAAATATAGCCCATATACAGAGTGTTGGATTGCCTAAACAATTTGGGATACAATTCCCTAGCCCTTTAATACAATCAGCTAACTTATTACTATCGGTCATTTCTCACTCCTCTTGGTTTGTTCTTTCTACGATATACCCTGTGACATTTCAAGATGCGAGCCCTCGGGGCGTTCGCATAGGATGTCGATCCCTTCGTTTCACTCATACTTTGCCTCTTCAAGTAAGAGTGATATATTTACATAATACAACAGGGGCCTTCATTCGCCTCGTTACGGTTAATATTGTTGTTATTGTTGTTGTTCGAAGAAAAGTTGTTCTGATTATTACTATTTTTTGAAAAAAACTCTGCCACACCATGTCCTGGTTTAACATGCTTACTGGGTGGATTAACGAAATGTTCAAGGAAAGTCCTGGGGAAATGAATGTTCGCTTCAGTTAGCTTTTGATAACACCAGGTGGCACAATTATGGGCCGCTTCGGTGTTTCCTGGGTTCAAGTTAAATTCACCCACCAGTTGATACAAGAAATATTGTGTCCCCTCCGGTATTTTTTCTTTTTCATTGTTTGCTAAAGCATTCATCAAGGTTTTAAAAATATCATCTTGACGCAAAAAGAAATACTCATTTGCCATAATATAAGTATCCGTAATGGCTTTATCACGCTCAACTGCTGCTAGCATTCTCTCTGCTTGCTCGAGTGTTTTAAGCCAAGAGCGGTGAAAACGGAAGTCAAGCTGGTGATGCGTTAGTTTAATTATTTTTCCTATTTTGGCTAGTTTAGAGCTTGAAAGTTCCTTTTCCTCGCCCATTTCTAAATCTTTCATAATTTCTTGATCAAATTTTTTCAATCTCTCTTGGTTATTTTCAATAAACACGGGTTTGGTTACTCCCTGGTTAAAATAATAAAGTGCATTCGGTGTGCGAATGTAAGCCGCTTTTTTTGCGACCCGTTCCTTCAAGTTTTTTGGCAGTTGTATTAGTCGTATAAGATTACAATCTACATGACGAGGAGTATCAAATATTCTAATTTCTTTAATCAATCCTTGTGATTGACTACCAGGAAAAAACTCGGCATTGATATCACATTGCCTACAATAATAGACTCCCTTTTTAACTCCCTCTATCATGATGCTACTGTGCCCCGCAGTCAAAGGGCCATTATGTAATAAGGTAATGGTCCAGTGTTCTTCATCGATGTCGTGACCAAAAATACTGGCTTGTCCTTTTATCGCCTTGCCGCGAGATTGGGGAGTGTCTGTTTCCATTTCGATGACTGTTTTTTCACTTAAATCAGCCAGATAATATTGAATTGGTTCTTGATAGCGTATTTTGCTAATATCTGGGTCAATTTTTTTTTCAATTGACTTTGCTTTTTTAGCATCATCAGCAACACTTTTAGGTGTCACAACAGGCGTAGAACAGGTACTTGACCCAATCCGCTCGCCAAACCCTCCTGAGCGCAATATTTTATCTACATAACTAGCACAATTATGGGTATTGTTTTTAGGCGGAGATGTAAAGAAAACAGTCCCGGGTGTTTTTTGTCCACGCAATGTGTAAGCAGGTTGTTCTTTTTCAGAGATTTGTCTACTGATTTCAGCCTCGGGTACCACCTCATTTTTGTTAAAATTTTGGCTAGAAATACTATTTGAGTTCATAGATGCTTCTGTAAGATGTGCACGTACTTTTGCAATCTCTTCTTCTATTTTCTCAACATTCAGGGAATAAAGGCAAATGACTACATCGGGAAGTCGATAGTTCTCTAATTTAAAGTCTTCGAAAAAAGTAGGAATTAAACAGGCCTTTTGTTTAGCAAGAGGGAAGGGCGTACTCCCATCATCTGCAGGTTCTGGCCAAAAACTAAAATAATCATGGGGCGTTTGTAATGAAACATGGCCAACACTTTTTTTCCACAAGCTTCCTAACCAAACTCTGACGATAACTCTATTTTTGGGGTCTAGCATATTGATTGCCTCTCAATCATTTTAAAACTATTTATCTATCAACTCGTTGCTAGTTTCCCGGATTAGCGGTAGCATTGAAATGATCAGATTATCAAAAATAAGCTCCGTCGAATCGATTCATTAAAAAAAGTGAAGATGAGGTGTTAAAAAACTATT
>JAIELR010000039.1 GCA_019752835.1 Gammaproteobacteria bacterium
ATTACTTGCTCAGCCCACCGCATTAGACGGTGGCTACATGCTAGGCCATACCAAAAGCTGCTATAGACGTGTTAAGATAAAGTGGCATCTGATGTCATTTTGTGCTGCAGCATAATTCGTCCGCCCTCGGCAACGCTGTTCACCATCCAGCATTCCATCACCAGCACGAACGCATGAGGCTTCGGGCTCATCTCGGGTGCTTAACATGATAATAAAATTATCCGGTCCTATTATTCTCCTAGGATACAAACGAAAGTGTTGTTGGTGTGGATTTGCTGGCAAACTCCCAGTTGACATAATTTCATGAACCAACGGAAATGCATGTCGGTATAATGGCAGATTTGGCCATTCTTCAGTGTATATGCTAAAGTATGCTCCGCTTTCTTCCGGAACAAATCTGAAATGTGATCGTCTAAGGAAATTGTGGGGCGAGTTTGCCAAAACTCCAGTCAGGCCTAACACATTGAGTCTTCTACCAGGCGAATTTCTTACATCGATAGTAAAATAGCTTCCAGCTCTAATGCCAAACAATATATTTCTTATCGATTGGGGAAAACGATCCATCAACTCTTGCCTCTGCGCGCCATTTAGATCTTGATCGTTTAAGATTCTTAGCCCTAATTCCCAAATAGTATGTAGGTAAAAACCTGCTTGATCATTGGCTTCCCGTAAATCTAATTCTGCTTGATAAGCTGCAAATGCGGGAGGAACAACTGCACCAATGGCAGGCGCAGCGACGGGTTGCGCAGGTGCATGCAAACCGACATCAATCCATTGCCTGTAGTAAATACGCATGGGGGTTTCTAAAGCCTGTGCTGGGTTAGGATTTTGATCTTCTGCTCTGGCTTGGGCTAAAAAATCATTAAATATCTGCGTCATCCGAGCTCTGTCCGCATGCTCGCCCACAGCGGGAACAGCTGCTGGAAGATTTCTAAGACCGGAAATATAATAATGCGAGTTTTCAATATTAATTCTATGGTTCCTCATGTAATGGTAAAAACCTTCTATAATATTGACTGCCGGAATGTTGTTGAGCGCACCCGCTATACCTGCTTCGTTAATAACAGCTTGTCCGCCTACTTGAAAAACAAAATTAATCCTCGCTCCAAATTGCACTCTATCAATAAAATTAGTACCATAATTATTTATATACTCTGGAGTAAGCATTCTGACGCGCGGACCATGAACAAAATCAGGCACAACGCCCAACATCTGTTGAAGCCACGGCTGTGCTTGTAAAAATTCTGGCTCCGGATTTTGTGTCAAGCCTAATGCGGCGGGTGCTAATCCGTTAGGACGTCTAGGAAAATTAAACTGCACGCCTTGGTTTGAAAAATAATAGCAAGAAAAATGCAATAGTTGATGGTCAGGTATTGGGTGTACCGCGCCAGCCACTGGTGCAGGTGCGGGTACTACCCCGCCAGCCACTATCGCCCCATCGGTAATTTGTAAGCCGCCAACAACTATACCGGCAGGCAAATTTGTAACCCTAAAGATATTGGCTGCATTGGTAAATGGCACTGCTCTAACCCTATTGCCACGCCTATCTAAACCATGCGCCAATAGATCCTCGATTGCTGGATTAGCTGCTGGGTTTATATCACTTACATTAAGATCGCCAGCATCCCTAAGTAAATCTAACACCCTCTGATTGAACATTATTTGATTCTCCTCATTACCCATAACAAAGCACATAGTGAATATTGTTGTTATTGTAACTAAGGAGAGTATGGTTAACTCATCTAATGGATGCAAGCGCAAGTAGAGCTTACACCTTTTTTGTTTATTAGCTATTGTAGCAAGAGCGATACTAGTGCAGTAGAAAGATAAAGTCAAGTGCTAACCGAAAAACTGTCTAAAGCCTCTTAGTTACTCATTACGCAACCACCTCCGAATCTTCCGCATACGTCCACTCTATAACCATTTTTGTAGTTTTTAGTCATTTGGCGATTAGTATGACCCGCAAGTGCTTTGCGCATCATTGCCATCGTCTTCATACAATTTGATGGCTAATAAGCGAATCTCATTAAATGCGCGCTTATAGGCTCTTATGCTAAAGCGATTATTAATATCAGCATACCGATAGGGCCTGCCGCGTTGACCGGTTTATTCAACAAAATGCCAATGAGACAGCGTATCTTTGTCAAACGATAGCGTGGCACCTCCCTCACTTGGCTAAAGCTTTGTTATAATCTTGCCAGTTGCGTACCAGGTACTGCTTTTTAGCCATCTCCTTATTATCCTCTATTTCTTATCAAGACGTAGTGTACCTGATGTTATCGGGGCGCAACTACTTAATTTATGCAACAACGCTACTACCGACCATACTCTACATCTGTTTTTTATTAGGTTGACTGATGCTCATCAGCATCTATACTTATAAAGAAGTCGCAAATAAATGTTATCGAAAAATCCCACATTTAAAAATTGCGCGAGCTGAAACTTAAATCCCAGCTCGCGCATTTAAACATTATTTAGATGTTGAGGCTCTTGAAGCAGCATAAAGTGTATTGCCTTGTTCAACCTGTACAACATTACAGGCAAACACAGGATCAGCACACGTCATAGAATCCCCTTGCCAATTTGGACCCTCAGTTGTTGGCAACCAAAAAGTTCCCGTACTGTCTATAGTCCACACGTGTTGGGTGATACCCTTACTTGTATTATAAACAATAATACCCGTATTATAGGGCGGCACTACGCCATTTATTACAAGCTTCATCCAAAGAGAAGCGGATGCTGATTGGAAGAAAAAAATGGCTAAAAAAGTACCAAGTGTCAGTGTTATTTACGCATTATATTTGCTCCTAAAGTAATTAAAAATGGTTGCTATCCTTGAAATGTTCAAGCAGGTTTTAAATCCATAAACCTAACCCCTATTACAATAACGTAATCGCTAATAAAATGCAACTATTCTCTTTTGAACCAGCGGCTCAACAGCTTCAGTACGATTTAACACGATAAATCCTGGCGCACACACATTTGTTGTCGCTAAATATTATTCTCCCAATAACTTAACGGCTCTTCGCTCATGTGGCATCGTCAACAAATATGGCTTATTAACTACAACTCGATAACCTACGCCACGCTCAGTTTCGAGCCTTAACTCTGGGACAATCGCTGTACGCAAATAACTTATATGAGCGTGCCACACTTCTTCAGAAGTTAGCCCTCTTACACCATAGGTATAATCAACTAATGATTGCTGAAGAACTACCGTGTTTTCAGGAACTTTTAATAACTGCTCTAATATCAATGCGCGGGTTGGCGGCAGTTTTATGCTGCGACCAAATAAACACACTATATTCCTATTCTTAGAATCGCTTCTGTCAAACGGGAAAAAATATTTCAATGGCAAATTAGGGAACGAATAATTCGATGGCAATAGAGCCCACTTCCCGTTTTGATGTGCTGCAACCGTTATCGCTTGCGCAATGGCAACTGCCAACGTGTCTGCTGTTTCTAATAATAGCTTTTGTTCCGGCGTTTGTGGCGACGTAAATTTTTGTTGATTGACGCGACTTAACTGCTGAGGAATGAATGGCTTCGCAGAAGAATGTATAATATTGCTAGATTCTACCGCCCCCACCAGCCCTTCAAGCAACTCATATGCAGCTATCAAAGAACAGTGCACTGACCATTGCGTATTACTTAACGCATAGGCTTGCAAACCCTTTTGCCTGGCGTAACTCTCCAACACCGATATCATCGCCGGTGTTGAAATAGGAACAGTTATGTTGAGAAAAGCACTAATCATACCGTATTTCTTTCAGATTATTATTAACTAGCGTGTAGTAATATCTCTACCGTTGAAACTGCTTAATGCACATAATCACTGTCAAAACTGCTGTGTACGCCAACCGCCGCATCCGCTTTAATTGCTCCTACAGATGCCCATATAAACAGTAACGCAAAACAACAACTCAATGCTATCTTCTTAGTCATGCTTCTCTCCTATAAGAATTATCCGTGAGGCATCACAATATCAAGTACGCTATACAAAAACTACTGGGGATAGCCCTAGTAAAACTCCGCTTATACAGTGAGTTGCTTATCGTTAAGGTCTATTCTTGTTGGTTTCTACGGTTCATGGTATAAAACCCTCCTAATAACAATAGTGATAAACGCCTAAGAGAGGATATACCATGAACACATCAGCCCTTGAAACAATGGTACTTAAAGATTGGCTTATTGACGTGATGGCTGGCAATTGCCCCGCCGATTTAAGTCCTGGCATAACTGAGGGTATTGCCGCTCACTATGAAGACGACATCATAAAAATAAAACGTATCAAATCGGGTCATCGATTTTCATTAGTTACGGTACCGATTGATTATCTAGAAGATACTATTAATTATAACAGCGCTATTGGTTTAACGCCTTCTCACGAAGCTAAACTTGCTAAACCCCTACAAAAAATAATAGACTTGCTATCAGAATCGGGCGAACATACATTATTTAACAAAGCGTCAATTTTTGCTGAATAAATTTAGCAATGCTTTATACGTTGCCACTGTTTTCGATTTGCATTTAAACCAAAACTGGGCTCTCCAGAGGATCTTCTCCAACAAATAATAGCAATCAAACGCATATATTAATTATATGGGATTTTCGTTTGCTAGTATTGCCTGGGGCTTACTCAGAGAAGTGTGAGCCCAATCATCGGGCAACACTGACACAAACATAGGTTCACTACTTTGCGCAGCATATCTCGAGCCAACGCTCAAAATATTTTAAGCAATTGCAGTCAAAGGCAGAGAGTTTCAACCCTGATCACTTCATCGCGCGCTTGAGTTAATACAACAATTTTATCTGTGCCTAATGGCTTAGCATAAAATACTTCGTGGTTAACATTGCGTTTCTCAAAAACAATGCCTTGGTAAATATCTAATAATAACACTCGATGCTTTTGAGTAATTAAGATCGTTTTTTGATTAACCCATGCAATATCTGTTATTGGCCCTTTTAATAATATATCCCTACGAAGCTCTCTAACAATACACTCTGTAGAATAAACGCTAATTATGTCAAGCCCGTTGATTATAAGAAAATTTTTAGCATCAGGAGAGAAAATAATCTGTTGTATAACATATCCTGAGCTTGTTGGAGTTTGAAATACAGATTGGTAGTGTTGGCCACACAATTTTAGCACTGAGAAGCTGCCATTAGCTAAACCTACACCCACTAGACAACCATCCGATGAAACAGCTACAGCACTAATGCCACAACCGTATGCCAAATCATGTAGATAAGCTTTTTTAAGCAAGTGCTCGCTATCCCAAATGCAAACTCGCCCAGTATTGCTACCCGTAATCGTTACACCATTATCACTAATAGCCAATGCAGTGATAGCGTCATGAGGATTATAGGGCGTATCAACCATCCACTCATCAGAGGCTCGCAAATATAATGTATCAGGTGAGCGTGTTGTTACTACTAAAGATTGTTTGCCTGATGGGAATCCCACTATAGTAGCGAACACGCTAGCGGTCGGGGCACGAACCATTAACGTCGCTTCACCTTCATAACAAGCAACATACCCGCTATCTGACGAAGGGCTCGCTTCGCGATCTTCAAGATAACGAAAAAGATGATTGCTCTCTACATAGGGTGTTCTAATTAAATCATCTTCTAATAAGTATTTAACAGGATATATACCTGTCATACGGTTAGTCTTGGGATCATTGTAACCACCAGCCAAACAAAGCCATTCGCCGTCCACGCTACAATCAAACACTCGAAACGCAAATGTACCTGATGGATGCGTTAACTCCCATGTTTTTTTAATAGTTCCACTAGCCGCATCACGCCAACATAGCTGGTTTTCGCAACTCAGTATTGTTTGCGTTTTTGGTAATACTACAAATTTCCCTGGTAAATTTCGTTTCATTTTTGGTCACTTCATGTTATTATTACTAATATTAGATTATCCGGTGATATGATTATATACCACTCCCAGTCACAAATAAAATAAGAAGATACCCTATGACGCGCATTACTGACATCGCTATAAATATAGAGCTTAAATCTGTTGGCGGGACGTCGAGCCTTTATATACAACTTGCAAATAGCCTTGGCATAAAATATCGCACTACGCCTACCACACGGTGGCCAGGAAACCGGCCTACAATTCCCCGTCGCGATGAAAGAATTGACTTTACTTACGATGACAGACCAATACCAGGACTATCAGAGCAAGCATTTAATATTTTAGAAATCCACCCTCTCGTACCAGCCGCCCTTCAGGCGCAGCAAGCTTCAGCAGCAAGCTCTCAATCTGCTGCGACTGCTACTCACCATTTAACAACAATGCCTTCTTTCGCAGCAGCATCTGCTGCAACAAACTCAATAGTATCGGCAGGCAAAAGGCAAAAACCAGACGGTCTTTCTGTGCATACATCGTCTTCAATGTCTCAAGCGCCACTATTAGCCCAGGGCGCGCTCACGGCAACAGCCTCAGCAGCAAGTATAAGCGCAAGCGGAACAACGATTGGTTCTGGTGGAATGATGACAAAACCACTCTCTTCTACAGCTCTCGCTGGAACAACTACGATTTTTCCCACTCCACAATCTTCCGTCGCGAGTCATCAAGCTGTCTCGCCTACTCAAGCAACTATTCCTCGCACATTTACGCGCATAAGGGGACCCTCTCCGGTAGCCGCTGCGGCTGCGCCTATTTCTCCTCAATGGGATATTGAAGAAGAAGATGACGAAGCTTTCCGGCGTTATAGCGCATTTTTAGAGATTATCAAAGAAAATACATGGTTGCTAGATCAGCCTCATCAGCAAGAGTATAGTAATTTACTCCATCAAGTTGCAATAGACCCAAGAAAAAGTTTATATTTTTCTTACAATGCCGCAGATGAGCGTATTGTTAGCCAGTTTTTACAGCTGTTTTTTATAGACAGCTCAAGAAGCCAGCAGAACATAATTTCTTTAAAAGATTGCCACGATGAAAAAGTGCGAGCATTAGGAGATAACAAATGCGATGTTTCGTGCGTGTCTTTCTTAAATATCACCACGCATGAAAATAGCCAACCCTCCTCAAGGTGTTTGGTGAGCGTCTCTGGAAGTGGACATTACCGTTTCCCTGGGCTATATAATTTATTAAAAGACTTCATAGAGCAAGAAGGCGCGCGCTTAACTTCTCTTACCGGAGCAAGGTATCATCTGGTTGATCATACTGGCAGAGGCAATGGTCCTGAAGCTTTTCATAGATTAATTCGCGATGTGTTAGGTAACATAGGCAAGTCACAGGCGCAACACTTCGATAAGCTTTGCGCGGAAAAAGGATTGGTTGCCACATTGACAAAGTTAATTGTTCAATACGGCATATACGATCTCGCTACAAATCCTAATGGTATAATCATCCGTAGTTCTTTCAACGTGAGTTTTTATCCAAGAGAAATCAATGGCGGACGGTTCATGGCAAAAAGTTTACCCTCAGCATTACCAATAGAAGTGGGAAATAGTTTTGGAAAAATTCAAATAAAGAATGATTGGTTTCCTTTATATGAATGCTGCCCAGAAAACTGTGTGCGCAACAAAGATGCAGTAAAATTGATTTTAGCGGTAGCTATTAAAGAAAGAGCAAGACTGCAAGGATTATTATCACCAACTCGAATAAAACCTACCCAATAAAATTCAAGTACACACTAAACGTATCGTCTTGCATTAAAGTGAAAAGTGACTTATTGCATTCTAGCATAAAGCTCACAAGCTATACCCGTCATATAAAGCAAAACTCTCTGTTATGCCAGAAAATAAAGTATGCTGAGCTAGAGCTGAGTAAGCGCAATATAAACCCCTCTTTCAATAAATTGATTTTGTTGCCACACTTGTCTTGAGTTAATACTATTTGATCAAAACAAAAACAGAAAATATTTGCGATTTTGTTATTTTTTAATATATAATCGTGTTAGAAATATTTAATAAGATTAGTTCTGAAACTTAGAGTATCGCGATGCCAAAAACATTATTAGGCGAATTAGAGCACGATTTACAAATTATTCGCCCTGAAGATAGTGAATTCGTTCGCAGACAACTTTTGCCTACAAAATACGCCGAATCAAGAACGAAAGACTGGTGTCATATTTTTGCTATCTTGCCAGCTATTAAATATTTTACCCCCGAAGAGTACCGACGCGTTTTAGAAGCTACTCGACAAATGTATCAACCTGGCGCCATTACCAATAAAGATGCAAATATCGGATTTTTATTTTTACTACAAGCAGCAATACCTTATCCGACTCTATTGACTGAAGAAATATTGGTAAATCTGCTCACTTTTTTTGGCAACGAAATTCACCGTGAAAATTTTGACGAATATACTGGTACAACTGTCGCTCTTTTATTAACTCTTTATCTAAAATTACCTCTTAGTGTATCTCCTTCTGACTTTCCGGCATTAAAAGCCAATTTTACTAACAGTGAAATTCCAAAGCATAGCGTATTGTACGATTATTTAGCTTTTTGTTTAGATAGTCTAGAAAGACAAAATCGTGACTCACTATTTTCAAGATATCTCATGCCCGTTTTTGACCGATTAGGCTATATTGGTGCAGGAGTAGCTATAACATTGACTGTATTAGGCATTCTTGCTGCCGTAACTACTCCTCCTGGTGCAGCAGTTTTAGCCACTGCTATTATGGTAGCGGTAGTAGCTGTATTACCTACTCGTTCTTTTTCTGAAATATTCGAAGATATGAAAGCAACATTAAGCGCCATTAAAAATACTCGGCAACAGCGCGGTATAATATATTATCGTTTTGCTGAATTATTTTATGGCACGCCTGATCCAATATTAACTTGGTTTGCTCTTATTAAAGAATTACCTTTTATTTTTCAAGTTCATGCTAGAGTCGAAAAACCTATCGCTATTATGCTGTTGGCATTTTGGAGGATACAAATTATTGAAGTAAAAAAAGGCAATATGAGTCGACTTGCCATGCCAACTGCAGCTGATGAACAACGTATTTATGATTTTATAGAAGAAAGATTAACTGCAACGAAGCATGATCTAAGTAGAACAAGAACCAAAGTTTGGTTTCAAATTTTAGCAGGTATGAAAATAGTTGAAAATCGAACTCAAGGTTTTTGGGATAGAAACTATCAAAAATATATTATCGCTCGCAAGAATCAAAAAGATTTTGAACAGCTTTACCAATTATTTGATAGGGAATTAATGCCGTTTTCCAACAGAGCCATTCATCCTGTTCCTACTAACTTGTATGGCCTCTTACCCAAGAATTTATTAAGTATAGAGTTAGTGCAACGAGAATGGTTTGGAGACAAAGATAATGCAGCAGCAGCCAAATTGCGATTTAAATCAGATACTGCACCCATTGCTATACATCCCTATTTTACAATAAATAATTCGGTTGATACGTTACTTAGACAAATCCAAAGTATTGGTGCGTATGATCCCAGAATTATGAGGCTTGGAGTTACCATTATAAATGATTCAACTATTCCTGCTGCGCATAAAGAATTTTTATTAGATCAATTGCCAAAACCATTAGTCAATATCATGCGAGTAATGGCTAAAGATAGAGATAACTATTTTATGATGTCAGTAAGGCAATGGGACAAGAGAAAGCTATATACACAATATTCAAATTTTGGTGTATTTTCTACATGCTATACTGAAACACCGCCAGGACCTGTAGGACATTATAAATTTCAATTAGTTCCTGATAGTAATTCTTTTTATTTAATAAATCGTGTTGAAGGTGAAAGTCGTAAACTTTTTAGCGCGTGGGGATATCCACACGAAATCTTATCTACACGATTATATTATAATCATGAAACCAATCGCCGTTTTATATTACATCCCCGCACTGTAGCAGGACCGGATGATCTACATTATTTTTTATTGAGTACAGAGAGCAATCCTACCTACTTCGTAAATGTAGGCAGAGACTTAGAAGGTCGTTGTCGCAGCTGGTCTAGCTCGGATGAAGCTGAGCAAGCGCAAGCAGCGCACTTTATTTTGCATATTGTATAGTATAGCGCTGAATAAAAATGGCGGAATGGACGAGACTCGAAAATGGCGCAGAGAAACTCTAACTCTTTGATCAGATTGAAGTATTTTTATTGCTCACTTTTTTACGGGCTCTTCACGGGCTCTTGTGAAAGCTTTCCATGTTTCATTATAAAAAAACAAATACTTACATTAATTTTATTACTTTCTGCTTAACAAACATTATTCTATTTTAAGCTGGCTACGCTTGCTGTTTTGAGACAAAAGCTAAGCTTTTAAGCAAGTTACGGTATGCTGCTTTTAAATGCTATATCAAGTTCTTTAGTAGAGAACAGAATAACCTCCATGCGGAATAACATCATAACTTTCCACAAAACTGTTGTTTTGTTAGGGTACTCAGCTTTGTCCCTATCTAAATTGTATTGCTCTTTATCCTTGCTATTATCTT
>JAIELR010000200.1 GCA_019752835.1 Gammaproteobacteria bacterium
TTTGTTATCGAAATATCCAGAGAAAGTATCTTTATCTGAAAAGGATAAAGATGGACGAACGGCCTTATTATGTGCTGCATTCCATGGTAAGATAGAAATGGTAGATCATTTGTTATCGAAATATCCAGAGAAAGTATCTTTATCTGAAAAGGATAAAGATGGACGAACGGCCTTATTATGTGCTGTATCTGGTGGCCAGATAGGGATGGTGGATCATTTATTATCGAAGCATCCAGAGCAAATGTCTTTATCTGAAAAGGATAAAGGTGGGCGAACGGCCTTATTGTGTGCTGCAGCGCATGGAAAAATAACGATGGTGAATCATTTACTATTACATTACTCTGATCGAGTTTCCTTAGCAGAAAAAGACAGTATGGGAAGAACATTCTTAATGTACGCTGTTATGCATAATGATGTATCAATATTAAAGCATTTAGAGTTGCGTTATCCAGGACAGATTCCTCTTGAGGATCGAGATAATGAAGGAAAAACTGTGTTAATGTACCCTTATAAAATGTATCCTTATAATATGCATGCTGGTGATAAAAAAGGTATGATTGACTATTTGTTACTGCTCTATAAAGAGCAACTTCCTTTAGAGAAAGTAGTTGAAGAAGTCAAGAAAACTCTGCTTTATGCTGTATATAGTAAAGAATTAATAATGGTAGATTACCTGTTAAAAAAGCATTTAGACAAAATTTTACCTAATGAAAAAGAAGATATGAAAAAGATAATCCTTCTCTGCGCTATATTCAATTGTAATATTAACGCAGTAGAGTATTTTTTACTTAATTATTTTGACAAAGAAGATGGAGGAGATCTATCTATTATCCCTTTGATGTTTAAAAATAAAATGCACTTGATAGACAATTTATTTTCACGTTTTTTTAACCCAAATATTTTTAAAGAAAAAAACAGCAATGGTCAAACGATATTATTTTATATTGTGTCTTTTGGCTTGATTGAAATATTAGATTATTTATTATTGCATTATCCTGAATATGTTTCTTTAGCAGAAAAAGATAATTATGGACGCACTGCTTTGCTTTTAACTGCAGCGCTGGGCCGAATTGAAATGTTAGACCATTTAATATCCAATTACCCTGATCAAGTTTCTTTAGATAGTAAAAATAATTTTGGCGAAACGGCCTTACTCTTGGCCGCATCCAATGGCCAAATTGGGATGTTGGATCATTTATTATCAAGGTATCCGGAACAGATTTCTTTAGCAGAGAAAAGTGATTATGGAGGTACAGCTTTACTTTTAGCGGCTCTCCATGGCCGAATTGAAATGTTAGATCATTTAATATCTCATTATCCTAATCAAATTTCTCTGGCTGATAAAAGCAATGTTGGTGAAACAGCTTTGCTCTTGGCTGCATCACAAGGTCACATCGCGATGTTGGATCATTTATTATCAAAATATCCGGAACAGGTTTCTCTAACAGAGAAAGACAATTATGGCTGTACAGCCTTATTTTGCGCTGTAGAAAATGGCCAAATAGCGATGGTAGATCATTTGTTATTAAATTACCCTGATCAGGTTTTTCTGGCTGAAAAAGACAACCAAGGACGAACCGCCTTAATGCTGGCTACTGAATATGGGCAAGAAGAGATGCGAGCGCATCTTTTAGCTAAATACCCAGAGCAATGTGTAATTCATGAACAGAGCGTGCAATCGCCCCGTCTTTCCTCATCTCCCTTTGCTTTTAATGCGCGACCTTCTAGTCCAGAGTTACGTCTACAGCAATTATCTGGGGTAGATGCCAGTATGGATAGTTCAGGTTTAGACGAGGCAAGAACGGAGATTCCGTCGCCTTAAAATCTCTGGTATCTATTGCGCCAATAGGCCACAAAACGGCTTTCTATTTTATCTAAGCCCCATAAATTGCTCAAAAAATCAAATGTGAATAGTATAAGGTTAATAGGTCCTTTGCACTTCCTCTAGATACTTTAGTTTGGCATGATAATCCAAAGTTATGGTTCTGATCGGCATGAAAAACAGATGTAAAAAGTATAGTTTTAGGTCAGTTTTAACATAGGTATCTTGCTAATTATTTTCACTATGCAGAGGATTTTAACTGTTTGATTTTAAAATAAAAGCTATAAACTAATCCGAACCACAAACATTAAACTTGTAAAAAATGTCATTATTTTACATTTTTTACTTGTAAAAAGTGTCATTTATTTTCATTTTTTGCTTGCAAAAAATGAAAAGGGAGAGCATACTATTATCAGTTTAGTGCATATTTTGGACATAATATGAAGCGATTTTTAATGCAAGACTTAATTGCTTGGAAAAACAACCCAAAGCGTAAACCTTTAATATTGCAAGGTGTGCGACAAACAGGCAAGACTTTTTTATTAACGGAATTTGGACGAGCGCATTTTAGGCGTATGCATCTTATTAATTTTGAAAAGCAAAACATTTTTGTTAAATTATTTCAAGCTGATCTAGAACCTAAGCGAATTTTAGATGACCTCAGTTTTCAATTACAAACTCGTATTGATTTATCTCAAGATCTGCTTATATTTGATGAAATTCAAGCTTGCCCTAATGCAATAACGAGCTTAAAATATTTTTGTGAAGATATCCCTGAACTTGCGGTATGTAGCGCAGGTTCTTTATTAGGCTTGCATTTGAATGACAGTTCTTTTCCTGTGGGTAAAGTGGATATGATGCATCTTTATCCCATGACATTTACGGAATTTTTAGCCGGTATTGGAGATGAAGAAGCTTTTAATTTTGTTTGTGATTATAAAAATGGTGATAATATTTCTGATATTAAACACAATTATTTATGGGAACGTTTAAAGCATTATTTTATCGCAGGTGGCTTACCTGAAGTAGTGGATACATTTAGAAATTTTTCGGAAAATCTTTTTGAAGCAACGCAGTCAGTGCGTTCTAAACAAGAGGAGCTAATTGTTGCTTATTATGCGGATATTGCCAAACATTCTGGTAAAATAAATGCAATGCATATTGATCGTACCTGGCGTGCTGTACCAATGCAATTGGCAAGCTCGCATGAAGATAGCAGCAGCCGGTTTAAATTTAAAGATATTATCCCAGGTCTTGATCGTTATTCAAAATTAGTTGGCGTCATTGACTGGTTAGAAGCGGCGCAATTGATTTTCCGGTTACCGCTTGTGAGCTCTTTTGAGCAACCTATCCAAGCTTATACAAAAGAAAATATGTTTAAAATGATGTTATTTGATGTCGGTTTATTAGGTGCTATGATAGCGATGGATCCTGGTATCATATTAAAATACGATTATGGAACTTATAAAGGGTATTTTGCTGAAAATTTTGTAGGGCAACAATTTCTTGCTAGAAAAATGTCACCTTTATTCAGTTGGCAGGAAGACAGATCCGAAATTGAATTTTTGTTTTCTTATAGAGAAGGGGTAGTTCCTATAGAAGTCAAGGCTGGCTATATTATACGGGCAAAAAGTCTGGAAAAATATCGAAATAAATATCATCCCAAGTATAGTATTATTCTATCGGCCAAATTGCCTTATTATAATCTGTCACAAGGTTCTATTTATTTACCTTTGTATTTGGCGGAGAGAATTCCCGAATTATTACACCAACTACCAGGAATGCTCTAGGGTCTGTTGACATTGGGTTAATCGGCTGCAAAATGAGCCAAAGCGGTCCAAATAGTCGCAAATTTTCGTCAAATATAGCTCGATATTCTCCCCAAATTTGCAACTATTTTGCCTCGCTTTCCTCATTTTGCAGCCGATTAACCCAATGTCAACAGATCCTAATTATTTCCTCAATTGCTAGTTTTCAATCTGACTAAAAAGAAGACGACTGGTTTTATCCTGAATGGGGGTTTATCTAAAAAAAGACTTTCTTTACCCTCCAATCTTGTACGAAATCTCTTAAAAACACTCTCCATTCTTTCAATCTAACCTGTTGATATTATATACAACCGGTTGATTTAAAAAACCATTTTTTGCCGAAATATGCGAAAAATCGGCTTTTTGGCCTATTGTGACTATCTTGAAACTGTTTTATTATATGCCAATTGTGTACGATATATACATATTTAGATAAATGGTTTCAAATAGAATGTACCGATTGGATAGATTAATGGCCTAGCGGCCTTTCATTTTAACGATTTTCGACTATTATTGATAAGGCGTATGAAAGGAGGAATGAAAATGGGATTATCAACGCATAAGGGGCAAAAGGGAAAAACTTTTGCTGGTACAAAAAATAAGGCACATGGGCTTATTTTAAATGCTGCTAAAGTAGTTCATTTAGACCAAAGAGCAGCTGTCAATGATGAGAAGGCAAATGCAGCTAGGGTAGTAGAGGGTTCTACGGAACAAACCGCGATAAAAAGCCAAACAGCCTTTTTAAATGATTTTGAAGCGATTGTTGAGGAAGAAAGACAAAAGACTTTGGATTGTATAGAACTGATTAAACAGGATATACACCACTATAGAGGTGAGTCACATGTTCTGAGAAAGCAATTGTATTTAGAATCGTCAGCACAGGAACGCGCACGCTTAACGGATAAAATAGCGGCTAATAAGGAATGGATAGCTGAATGTGAAGAGCGTATTCTTCTTATTAACCAACGTGCCTCAGTGCTGCAAAAGCAACTACAGATCTTATCTTTACAAAGTCAAGAAAAATGTGAAATCAATACCTAGCTTATAAAGAATAAGCGCTAATCCTTATATAAAACGATCGATTACGCCAATTTCTATGGATCCATAGGGATACGGTGTTTTTAAAGTTCTATTGCTTAAAATCGCTATTTTATATATAATTTTGTACACATAAACAAGTGCTCCATTGATATAGGGAGGAGCCGTCATGATTCATCCTCTTTTTCATCCTACAACGGCTATTTTAGTCGATGAGCACAAGCCATTTTTAAATAACTTAAATTTAAATGGAGAGATATTGTATCAAACTTTTGAAGATCCTGCCTCAGCGTTGATATATTGCTTGGAAAAGTCACCACTTAATCTGGTATCTCCTAGCTCAGAGATTCTCAATCCCCATCGATTTGATACGGTTTCAGTGATAGTTTTAAACTGTTCGCATCCTATCCAATTTATAGATAAATTGAAAGAAAATATAAACGGTCAATTTGTTAAAATTATTTTAGTAACGGATAAAGCTGACCAAAATGAAGCGATAGCACTCTTTAGTGCTAAAAAGATAGATAAGTTTTTCTTGAAGACAGAAACCTCTTTAGAAGAAAGTATTAAACAAGCTATAACCGACATGCAGCAAGCTTATTTTGCGGATGTGGGACAAAGTATTTTTAAAACGGTAATGAACCCTTTATTTAAAGAAGAAGCGTTTCTAAACTTTTTTTCAAAAATCTTGCAAAAATTACAGATTTGCGAATATTATTTTTGTGATAATATCGATTCTTTTATATTGGTTGATAGGGAAGGCAACCCTCATGTGCTGGTTCTCAGATCAAAGGGCGATTTGGCTTTTTCTGCTGAATATGCGCGTATTCACCAGGTTTATTCGGAACTGGTCAACCGGATTTCGATAGGGCGGCTCATTCCCTTTTTTGACAATGCCAATCCTACGCCTGCTAAAATGGAAGACTGGATTATTCATACCCATCACGCTAAAAAGATAGAAGGTACAGAAGCGTATTACTATGCCGTACTTTCTGGCAAGAAAACGGCCGTATTGCCTTGTACTCAAAATATTAAGGGCTTTGCGGCAGTGGTTGCAAAAGAAAATTTACCCATTATAGAGTCAAAATACAGATAAGTAAAACAAGCCGTATTGCGGCGACAATTGGTAGTTTAATAGATCTATTGCTATAATGCCCGCAAAATTTGTTTGTAGTCAGGGAAGACATGAAAGAAAGTACCATAAAAGCGATACACGATCGCAGAAAAGCAACCGATCAGAATTCACAGACCCTTGCAGGTATGCTAGAAGCAACTATTCATACAGGCTTTCATGACCCGCATAAATTCGTTTACGAAATTTTACAGAATGCAAATGACGCAGAAGCAAAAATAATAAGCTTTTTTCTTGATGAAAATTACTTGCTGGTTAGTTATGATGGAGTGCCTTTTGAAAAGTCAGATATTGAAAGGATATGTGATGTAAGCACCCATGACAGTGCTGAACAGTCTAGCAAGGTTTATAATTTAGATAAGGTCGGTTATAAAGGTATAGGTTTCAAGTCGGTGTTTTGTGTTTCTGAAAGTGTAACCCTTATATCGAATGATTATCAATTGCGTTTTGATAAAGAGTATTGGGAAAATGAGCAAGGCTTTAAACACCCTTGGCAAATTATACCTATTCCTGTTAATGATGTTGATTTACCACTAATTGACAATATAGGTAGTGGTGCCGTTAATATTCTCATGCAAAAACTAATTGTTCCTATTTCTAAGATAAAATTCGAAATAGAAAAAATTTGCAGAGAACACGAGTCTATTTTATTTTTGGAAAGTATTCAACAAGTACGGTTTTTTTATAAAAAGAGCAGACTGATTTTAAGAAAAAAAGAGCCACAACAACGTAAAGGTTGCATGATTCAACAAATAATTTGTCTTGATGATTCAATTAGCCCCTCTGTGCAGAGAAAATGGTGCTGCTATAGCGAAAAAGCAGTAGTTATTCCACAGGCAGTACGAGAACAGCTCAGTGGATTAAGTACAGCAGAATGTCCCCCAAAAATAAAAAATGCGAAAAAGGTTAAAGTTTTTTTTGCAGCTGAAGTCGATATGAAAGAAACAAGGCTCATCCCATCCGATAAGGCTAAATTATACTGTGCTTTACCTACAGCGGTGATAAGTGGACTTTACTATTTAATTAATGCCAATTTTTTATTGAATCAAGATAGAACTCTTATATTAAACAATGCCTGGAATGCCTTTTTATTAACGGAAATAGGGTATTTACAGTTTAAATGGTTGGCATGTCTTGCGTCTGAGCAAGGTTATGATAGATATACATTACATTTAATCAGCCCAAAAGAACAAGTTCTGCCAGAGTATCCGATGATTGCAGCACATTATATGGAGTCATTTAATAGAGGTATAAAAGAAATCGCTTTTATTCCATCTATTGATAAAATGTTGTTAAAAGTAAAAAGCTGTATAATTGACACAACTCATTTCTTTGATAAATTTCATCATTATGTAAAAGATGCTGACTTGCTAACAGAAAACCAGGAATGGCGACTTATATCCCCATACTTAGATGAAAAAAGCCTTGAAGTCTTAGGATTACTGTTGGGAAGTGAACCAGAGTATTTTTATACAATTGCTCATTTATTGGATAAAATAGAATTGTATGTAAAACAAGTCAATAATACTCAAAAGTTATTGATCGACATCATACGTTTTTTTATTCATACACAAAAAATGAGCGATTCCGACCGTAATATTTTAAGAACAAAAGAAATCTTCCTGACGGAGAAAAATATTTTTTGTTCCGGTGATAACGGATTTTTATCGCCAAAAGAGTCAAATAAAGAATGCATTATAATAAAGTCTAAATATAAGCTTAATATAGTCCAAGATTTTTATATCACTTCGGCAGAAATGAAAATAAGCTTAGAAAATACATTTCATCTGCGTTCACTAACTTTAACTGATTTTGTTAAAAAATACATTATTCCGCGAATTATTCTTGACGAAGAGGTTGAAGATGCTTTATTAAGAGAAAATACAATTGAGCTATTACGCATAGTTTATGACGCATTTTGCTCCAAGAAAAAAGGTTTTTCAAGTGAGGATTTCGATGTATTAAGTCGATTCCCTGCTATATGTATGGATCGATACAGATTAGTGCGGATAAAGGATACTTACCTTTTCGATGAGCACCAAAGAATTTCTAAAAGAATTACTCTTTCATCTGAATATTATCAAACAAAAAAAGGAGATAATGTGCCTTCAGAAGGCTGGAAAGATTTTTTACAAAGAATAGGAGTTAATTTACGCGTTGAATTAGAGTGCCATAAAGACGTAGGTTTTGGTAGGGTAAAGAAAAAATTTTATAAATACAGCGACTGTTTTGAGGAGTACATAGAGGGGGTAGTCGCTAAAGAAGTTGAAAAACTTCCTGGCCAAGGAGCAAAATTTCACCCATCTAATCCATCATTTAAAAGCGCATTAGAAGATAACCCCGATTTTGCTAAATTTCTAAATTTTGTATCTTTTGTATCCTTGCATAAAATGATGAGCTCTGAACAAGAAGCTGAACCTTATATTGATTTACTTTGGTTAGCTATTTATAAAGATTTCGAGCTATTTTCGGATGATAGCTACTATTCTGCAGGGAAAAAGAAAACAGTTCTAACAGAGCATTTTTTGCTTTATTGTGTAAAAAAGTATTCTCTTACTAAAATTTATGATAGGCCTGGGAAATATAGTTGTACAACTAAATTGATTTATTCTCCTGCATTTATGGATGTTATCAAAAGCATATTGCCAACGCCAGATTTGCCAGAAGTAGTATCATTCTCTGAAGAACAGGCAGCGCTGCTTGGGTTTCGTCGACTTCCTAGTATGCAAGAATGCCTTGATCTGCTTGTCCATAAATTAAGACATCGTTCTTTTTCTCCGGAAGAAATAAGAAAAATTTATAAACTTATTATAGAAGTGAGTGACAAATTATCTGAAGTAGATATGAAAGAATGGAATAAAAGAAACAGATTGCCAGCTTTGTCTGGGGAATTGCATTATGTTTCGGAGCTTTCAGTTTTTAATGATAACGGGCGAGCGCCGAAGCCTTTAGAACGCTGGTTAAATGACTATGGATTAGAAAAAACCGAGTTATCTAAACTGGCAGATAAATTATATATAGGAAAGTTCTCGGATCGATCTGACTGTGATATAGCTTCAGTTAAAATTTCAGAGGAAGATCACAGATATGCAAATGAAGTAAAAGAGATTATTTTTGGGTGTTTGCCGTGGCTAGTGTTGATTCAAAATGATGGGCTATCTAAAAGCGATACAAGAATGTTTATGAGAACGACTTTAGACAAATTTTATAAACTGACATTTATTCGTTCAGGTGAACCAATAATAATAGCCGGGTGCCAAAAATTTTCTCATATCAGGGATGGCGCACTTTATTTTTATATGTATTCAAATCTTAGAAAAATACAACCTAGCCGTGTGCACGATCTGGTTGTCGAGTTAGGGAGGTTTTTAAATTTCTATCCAAAAACGATTGACGAATTTGAAAAGATACTTTTGGATAATGATGTAGTGGAGAAAGGGGAGCTTGATCCTGCGGAAAAGAGATTGTATGAGAAATTGAAAGGAATATGCGCTGAATATAAAAGACAGCATCCTGCCATCTTGCCTAAAAAACCAGATAGAGTTGATGATGTGGAAACAGAGCTTAAAAAACTTCAAATAAAGGATGATAAGCAGGAAGAGGACGATAATGATAGTAAACTAGAGACAGAAGAGGAATGTGGTGATTTAGATAAAGGTATGGATGGGATTTTAATCGATGCTTTTAGAGAACCTGAAATCACTTCAGCGCAACCAGAAATTCATTTAACCCCCGTTTTAAGCGTTGGAAGAAGAAAAGAACGCCGATCACCTGTAATAACCCCTGATGATACTCGCTCCCAAGGAGCTAATGTCGATAGCGAAGAAAATAAACGTATAGGACGCCTCGGTGAGCAAAGAACCTATGATGAACTACGAAAACACTATTTTAAAAAATATTGTGCCGGAAAAGAAAATACAACAATAGAAGAGCTTGAAAATGCAGCCGATTATAATAAAAGAGGGTTTCGCATTTCAGGTTTTGATAAAGAAGGACATCGTGTTAACCTTGATGTTATTTGGTATAACAAAGGGGTAAATGCATTGAAAGATTTAATGCGCGATCATGATATAAAGATTGTTAAAAATGAGGTTGAGCGCTATATTGAAGTAAAAGCAACTAAATCCATAGAGAATAGAAACATTACTTTGACAGGATCTGAATGGCAGCGCATGATGGATTCCAGAAATAGATATCGCATCTTTAGGGTATACAATGTCGACAATGAAAATTACTTTTTTCATAAAATAAAAAACCCAGCACAGCTCATTCATGAACAGCAAATTAAAGTTGAGGAAATCAAAGTTAGTTATAAAACAGGTTCAGAGTCATCTGAAAGTTTGCTTGAAGAAGGAGGTAATAGGAGCAGTAGATTTTTTAAAATTACTCCCCCACCGATTCATAGCGCGGTGTCTAAATTAGAATCTGATAAAATAATGAAGAAATAACCTGTCTTAAATAAAAACATTAAAAGGAGTGTATGGCAGACCATTTATATAAATTGTTGATGTCAACCCACCAATATTTATTATACCTGATGAATTTGGGTTTATATTTGTTATATTTAGAGATGTGC
>JAIELR010000107.1 GCA_019752835.1 Gammaproteobacteria bacterium
GTTTAATTTTT
The DNA here is from genome assembly GCA_019752835.1 of Gammaproteobacteria bacterium. Next base: position 12 of record JAIELR010000107.1, read on the forward strand.
TTGCTAACATCTAACTGTAGATAATTATCACGACTCATTATATTTTTGCCTAATTCTTGTTCAGTTTCTTTACGTGCATTGCCAGCGACTTTCCCACCGCGCTGGGCTACTTTTTTATTAGCGGGTACCCCTTCCGGTTTTTCCTGTTTGGAAATTTCCGTAGTGACTTTTTCTCCAAGCATAGTAAAAATTAACTCGAACTCGGTCATATGATCACGTAGATTAGCTTTCGATTGTTGAGGCAAATTTTTGTATTGTCGATATTCATTTGGTGTCATGTCAAAAGTAGCTTTAGAAATTTCAGCAGTCAGAATAGCATAATCCCTCTCGCTGGAAATTCCGCGTTCCTGCCATTCATCGGTTAAATTTTGTCGAATCGCTATACCCCGTAAACGCTTATCAATCCAATCTTTTGGGTAGCCTTTCTGCTCATAAAGCTGCTTCATTCGTTCTTGTGCTAAAGATGGATCTTCAATTTCCTGAATTCGTTCATAACCGACTTTGGCCAACCAACGTTTGAAGGGTTCGGCTTTAGGTGAAGGAATAGATTGGATAATGCGCAAAATACCCTCTGTGTTGGCACAGCTAATTTTTTGTTTACCACCTGCTGTATCAACAACAAGGGGGGTGACAATTTGTCCCCACCCTTGCGCTAACTCTTTGTCTCTATTACGCATTTTCTTGATATAATCAGTTGGATTAATACTATTCGTTAATACACTAACTACATCTGCAACAACAAACCACCATTCGCCTCGATACCAGGTGCGTCGAATAGTCTGCTCTTTAAAAAGAACAATAGTATTTTCTTTATCCATGATTTTTTCCCTTTGCCAATTTTTCTAAAATTAAATATCAGATAGGTAATGAGTTAAATCGTTTAAAAGAACCGTGTTTAATTGAAAAAAAACGATAAACTTGCATAATGATGGGCACCGCCATCACCGTTTAACAGTTTAACATGGTTTTATAAAAAAATAATGTTAATTATTAAAAAATTGTTAAGTGCAATGAATATAGTTTTTTAGATAAATCGATCATCTTTCAATCCTGTTCGGGGAGCCAATTCATCGCTAAGGTCTTTTTCAAGCTCTGCACGATAATTTTTCCCACGTCTTTATCTGAGCGCAATAATTCCTGATTCATTTCTAGCTCAATGCCGAGATACTCCGATGCACTAAATTTTTTGCGCAAATAGGTTATTAAACCATCGGCTGTGCCACGATAAGGATAGTTGCGGCGTATCCGCCAGGTTGGCTTTAAAGCTTGCATTTGCACTCGCCACGCGTCACAAAATGGTTTCTCGAAACGGCTGGGATCATATAAAAAACCCACCTCAGCCTTGCGTTGCTCTCCATTGAGTTGTGCGGTGAAGGAATGAATAGAAAGATGAATGACCCTCCCCATTTTGTGTATTCCATCTTTAATGGTTGATTCAACTAACGAGCGATAGGGAAAATAATAGCTTGCTAAAATTTGATCTTTTATATCGATGGATAAATTTTGTGTAAACTCGGACCACAAGCGGGGATGGCCTAGCGAACGATTTAGCTCCACGAATAAACGGCTAATGGTAGTGTGGTGATAAAAGTTGGCTATATTGGCTTCTTTGAGCGCCATGAAAACAGACAAAGCGCCAAGATCGAGACCTCGATGTGAGCTTAATAAGTCATTCGCATGAAGAAATAAAGGACGATATATGTCGGGGATGTCATTTCCGCCGTGTTCGCAGGTAATGGTGACAAATGATTGCTTACTCAAATAATCTCCCCTCAGCCAAACAGGCCGACAACTCTCGATAAACATCACTAATATACGCAATAGAATTATCTTTTTTAATATGTCGGATAATTCGTTCAGATAAATTTCCTTTTTCTAAAACCCATTCTATCGCTTTTTTTAAATCGGCATCATACACATCGTATTCATCCATCACTTGCAAATAAATATGCTGCCAAAGCTCACCTGCCGTTGTATGGCTGCCAGCAAAACCAAATTGATTTAAATAACTAGCATTATTAATGACTGTAGATTGACCTGATTTAATCACATCGCGCCAAATTTGGCTTAATTCTTGTTCAGACCATTCCGCTTGTGATGCAAAATTACTCCACCGCTCATCTGCAATTGCTTTTAAGGTTGAGACCAGTAAAGCAATAATGGCTAAATCAGCCAACGGACACTCTTGTATATCCAGTATGCGAATTTCAATGGCGTTGCGATCAAAGCGTGCAATAGCGCCTCGTGAATTCAACCATTCGTATTGCAAAATTTTATTGGGATCATAAGGAGCAACATCTGCGTAAATACGATTAAGTATGCGCTCTTCATAATCGGCTCGAGATAAAATCGTTTCGGGCACAACATGGCCGGTAATTGACGGTATTTTTTCTTGATTGGTTAAATAATATTGTAAGCGAGTATCAACCATTCCCGTGAGTTTTCCATCGAGAATAGGTGAGCTCGCCGATAATGCTGGCATAAGAGGCAATAACAAACGAATAGCCGTATGTAGAACAGCAAACTCCGCATCATTAGCAAAAGGTAAGTTTAAATGGGTACTTTGTAAATTGGACCAGCCGTGACCTCGACAATCAAACAAGCGATTAAAGGTATTATAGATATCACGGTAACCATGGGGCCATAATTGAGTATCCGTGTCCGGATTCATCATGGGATGCGCCCCTGTCGGCATGAGCATCGCTTTATCGGCTTGTAAAAGCTGATTGATATAATTTACATTTTCTTGAAATTGAACAGCAAGACCATTTAACGTTGCTGCTGGTCCATTGGTTTTTAACTCCAGCACATGCAGCACTAATTCATTTGACCAAGCAATACTGCCACGCGTGACTTCATCTGCCCCCTCGCCTGCAACACGGGCTAATATTTTATCAACGGCTGGGTAAACCGCTAAATCATCGGTTTTAACCAACATATACTCCATTTCAACACCATAACCTTCAAACAAATGCAAAAAGTCGGTATCATCATTCATGAGTTCATTCCAATAATAGTTTTTCCAATTCAGGATAAGGTACGACCAGTTGTCGTTTGAGCTCAAGGCGGCGCAAGAAAGATTGCATGACCAGTTTATACAATTTATCTTTCAGAATATAATCTTCATGACCTGCATCGAGATTAGGATTGTCGTTTATTTCAATCACCAGTACTTTATCATTCACTTGTTTTAAATCGACTCCGTACAAACCATCGCCGACTAAATTAGCCGCGCGCACGGCTGTTTTAATCACTTTATCGGGTACGTCGGCTAATGGAATACCTCGCGCTTCTCCCCACTCATGTTCAATTTTATCATCCGCCCAACTGCAAATTTGCCAATGGTCTTTCGCCATGAAATACTTGCACGCAAAAATAGGGGTTCGATCTAACACGCCTATTCGCCAGTCAAATTCAGTGGGTATAAATTCCTGACAAACAATTAAATCTGAGGTATTTAAAAAACGATCGATCTCTTCTGAAAGTTCAGCTTCTGTGGAGGCTTTAACAACGCCTTGTGATAAGCAGCTATCCGGTTGTTTTAAAACACAAGGCAAACCTAAGGTTTCAATGACACTATCTTTATTGTCTTTATGAACGATCATGGTTTTGGGGGTTGGAATACGTGCTTTGTGCAGCATTTCAGATAAATAAACTTTATTGGCACACTTCACAATAGAAATAGGGTCATCGATTACCACCATTCCTTCAGTATGCGCTCGCCGCGCAAAACGATAGGTATAATGATTTACAGAGGTGGTTTCACGTATAAATAACGCATCAAAATAAGAAATGCGACTATAATCTTCCTTGGTAATCAATTCCACATTAAAACCGCAGTTTTCTGCAGCATCGACTAAATGTTGTAATGCTTTTTTATTGGAGGGCGGCTCTTTATCCTCAGGATTCACCAAAATAGCTAAGTCATAAATACTTAAATTCTTACGCGCACCGTCATGTCGTTTTTTATTAAAAAATTCTTTCGAAAAACTCTGAGCATAGGGTTGATGGGCTTCACTGATTTCAGTAATCGGGATCATCGAAATATCTTGTAAAACCCATTTTTTCTTACGAACAAATTGAGCTCGAAGAAAGGGAGCGGGGAAAAGACTGTATAATTGTTTGGCTAATTTATCATAGATGGTCGAAACATTATGCCCAAAATAAATACTTAAGGTAAATTTTTCTGAAGTCAATTTTGCAAATTTGCGTTGTATCATATCATCAATATCATCAGATATAACACGGGTAATACTTAAAGACTTCAAGTCTTGTATCGTTGTGATGTTGGGGCAAACTTTGTGTCCGCGTGCTTCAGCCAATAAAGAGACATAATAACCATAACTTTGATACTTATAGGAGCGGCATAAATTAAAAACCCTAATGCCTCGTAATTCAGCATAATGATCATCCGTTAGATAGGCTTTTGCCGATATTACCTCAACATCATCTAAATCATAAACCCAATCCGTTTTTTTGCTAACGACAATGACATTACGCATAAGCACCTCACTTTCATGGTTTTTCAATAATCAAAAAATTTGCATCATAAGTTAATATGCCTAACATAATCGCATTAATCAGGCGATTAACTTTAACCGTATAGTATTGGCAATTAAATTCGGGATGCTCCGGTGAGGGATCAGCAACCACAATGTGGCGATTTTCTTCATTATATCCACAGAGGACAACAAAATGTCCGCAAGGTAAGCCGTTAATATCGTCGGCTATCGTTGTAAAATCATCAGGGGAAATTTCACGAGCACTTTGATATAAATAAGTTGCGCTCAGACCAGTCAGAATGGGTACTTGCTTACGAAAAAATTTTGAAAGTAGTCCTGGCGTTAAATCTTCAAATAAAATTTTTCCACCTTGGTTTAAAAACTCAATATAGGCTTTGGAAGCACGAGTCAATTTGCGAGAAGACTTCACCATTGCCTGTTCACTTAGTTTTTCGATGAGATGTGCCGTACTTTTTTCTTTACTCACAGTAAACCAAGTGGGATCAAATACTTTAATATTATAGGTATAAATTTTTGCTTTATATCCGCGTTTCAAGGCATGATTAGCTAATAGAACTGCCAGCGTTCCACCACCATCCACATAGGTGACCTCGCTAATGACTTGCTCAAGCGTAATATCATCGCCATAATATTGATAAATTGCATGGAGACTGGTTGGGCCACAGGTTACATTAGTGGGTTGTGTAGAAATTTCGATTGGTATCATGTGGCCAGAGTCCTTTTTTTACGTCCTATACCAATATTGAGTTCTTCCAAAAAGCGAAAATATAATATAACCACGAACCTTCATCTGCTTGCCATCTTCTGACAAAGTTATTTTACAATCGTAGGTTTTGCCACTCTCTGGATCAACGATCTTTCCATCTCGCCATATGAGAGGATTCGAGGGACTTTGTGTAAATCCGGTCAGTATAGTCATGCCCAGTATTTTTTGATTATGTAGATCACCTGTGCACTTTATGCAAAGATCATTAGGGCCTTCTCCGTGGCGGTAATTAATTTTAACTAATTTTCCTATTAATTGTTGCCCATCTAGGCTGATTTGAACGATACTTCGTGGGGTTTTGCTTACATCATCAATGGTTTGCCATGAGCCAACAGGGCTGGGGACTTGCGCAAGGGTTGTTGGTGCCTCAGCGAAAGCACGTGTAATACTCAAGAAAATGCCCGTAATAATAAGTAAGAATAAAGCTACTTTTTTCATAAGAAATTATCCTTCAATGCGCCCCGGATTGCACTGCGCAATCCGGGGATCATTTCTACGCCACGTTAAGTTGGAAACGAACATAGAAACCTTGATAATTAAAACTTGTCAAATCATTGACGGTATTAGGATGAAAAGCATCTGCAATATTTGCAAAATCTAAGTCTTCTGCCCCAAAATAATTGACAATTTGATAGCCAGCACCAATATCAAAAGTGGTTGCAGGATCCATCGCATGTTCATAATTAAGCCCAAGTTGAGCATCTAACTCAGGAACGACCGCAATATAGTTGTCTGGCTTATACGTAAAATTGGCCGTGGCAAGACTCGTTGCAGGATCATAATTTGAATAGGTGATCTTAGAATCCAAGTCTCCAATAATTAAAGACCCTGCCATCGTTCCAACCACAGAAAATCCGCATCCTAAATGAACGGTAGTATCGATACCGGCACGGGGACCCACCCCTTCTAAATCACTGGTATTTTTATCTGTTTCAATTAAGCCGGTCGAATCAGGTGGAACTGTGCCAGAACCACTAAAAGTAGCTTCGTTTTCTGCATCGAGATTCGCATAACGTAACCCAATAAATGGGTGCAGAGCAACGCGATGACCAACGCTCATCCATTGACCCAAAACCAAATCAACTTGATTCAAGGTTTCTTCGTTTTTAGCCTCTCCATTATTGGCATTTATCGTTGCTGGCGCAGAAAAAAAGCTGTTTACGTCACCCAAAACGGATGAAACAGCATCATCTGAATTCAAGCTAAGATAAGTATAGGCTAAGCGAATATCACTGCTATGATTGGGGAAAAGATAAGTTAAATCCGCTTCGCCACCCCAATCCCAATCATTACCGACTGATTCATTTTTGGTTACTGGCGTATTAACGCCTGTGGTAGCATATTCAAAATTATCGTCCTGTTGCATGTATAAGCCTTCGATACCAAAAGACCATACACCCTCAGTTAACGGCGCTAGTAAGGGCTCACCTGTCGGAATTACAAGTTGATTACCTGGAGCACCGGCGCTAGCCATCGTACTCACACTCAATATCGCTAAAATGAGACTCGCTTTTACTCTTAAATTCATCGTTTACATCCTTAGTTAAATATACTCAGCGCACTTCAATTTTCGGCGTTGTTGCTGTTGACTGTTTGCATAGGCCCCGTGCCTGTCCAAAGACGGGCAACCACGGGGGGATTGCCCCTACGTCAACAGCGCCTAGCCGAAAACCGAATTGCTTTGAGTATTAATAGATTAATTTTCTCTAAATGCCTTAAAAAAACTACGTTGAACAGGTTCAACTAAGTAACCCATAAAGCTACGCTTGTCAATAACCACCAAAACGACCACCGGCATGCCTGGCGATATATGAACCGATCCTAAACGAGAAAGTTCTTTTTTGCTAATATCGATGCGAGCAGTGTAATAGGAGCTCCCTGTTCGCTGATCCGTAAGTGACTCTGCTGAGACTTCATCGACAATGCCATTTAGAATAGGGGTAGAGCGGCGAGGCAAGCCAACAAACTCAACTTTTGCATGCAGTCCTTTGCGCATGACGTCAATATCCAATGGATTTACTTTAGCATCGATGCCTAATGTATCGTTATCCGGCACTATCGTCATCAATTCTGCACCAGGATCAATAACGCCGCCTATGGTGTGTACTTTTAAATCAACAACGGTTCCTGTAATAGGCGCCGTAATTTTTGTCCGTGTTAAAATATCTTGAGATGAAAGCAACTTTTGCTGCACATCGTTTAAACCAGAGAGTGTTTTTTGCAAATCTTCAGCCACTTCTTGCTCTCGTTGTTGTCTAAGTTGAACTTTTTGTAACTCAACTTCACTTGATTTTTGTTGTGCAGCCGCAATAAGTGATAAATTTTGGTCACGATCGCCAGTCAATTTCGCTTGTTCGCCTTGTAATGCTAATAATTTTTGCTGTTCAATTAAATGACGCGCCGCCAAGTCTGCAAATACCAGTTCTTCACCATTAATTAAATGGAGTTGCCTCTCCGAGGCAGTAGCCTGTGCTTGCAAACTTGATATTTGATCATTAATTTGCTTTATTTGTTGGTCTAAAATAGAAAATGTTTTGTTCAATAGTGCTAGTCTGGTGGTAAAAATAGCCACTTCACCTAACATGGCAGCTTTCGCAGTCGGTGAATTTGATTGCATTAAATCAGGCGGAAAAGTAATAATTGACTGATTATCGCGCTCAGCGATTAAACGCGCTTTTTTAGCCTCTAACTGCATTTGCTGTGCAGCAACCAAATCATAATTTGCATCTGCTTGGGTGGTGTCCAACTCAATGAGTAATTGGCCTTTGTTTACATGTGAGCCTTCTATCACATCAATTTTTTTTATAATACCGCCCTCTAAATGCTGGACTGTTTTACTGTGTGAATCAACCACAACAACGCCACTCATAGTCGCGCCAGATTCAATCGGAAATAAAATAGACCATAAAAATCCACCACCAAAAAATAAAGCGATAATCAATATACCGATCTGAACCGCTTTTTTTACTGGTGGAAATGCTTCATTATCTGCAGTAACGACAGCTTGATCCCCAAGTTGTAACTTGATCACAAACCAATCGCTTATTTTTTTAAATGGACTTAATAATGACAACTTCAATTGGCTGATTTTATCACAATGAAACATGGCTAGGCTCTCGATATGTTTTTTGTTTTTCAATTTCTTTTAGCACTTCATCCTTAGGCCCATAAGCCCGTATTTCACCGTGCTCTAACCATAAAATTTTATCGGCGTAATTGACAAAGGCAGGATGGTGGCTGATAACAACGATGGTGCTACGTAATCGTCGTAGTTGTTCAATTGATTGAAAAAGAATACCTTGGCCTCGCTGATCCAAATATGTTGTCGGTTCATCTAAAATCAACAATCGTGGTTTTTTAAATAAAGCCCGCGCTAAGGCAATTTGTTGCCGTTGCCCACCAGATAGAAAACGTCCTGCATCCTGTAAAGTCGTTTCATAGCCTTTCGGTAAGCGAAGGATAAACTCATGGGCACCCGCCATTTGGCTTGCAGAGACTACATCACTTTCTGAAGCCTCAGTGAGTCTAGCAATATTTTCTTGCACTGTTCCAATAAATAATTCAATTTCTTGAGGAAGATAACCCACATAGCGACCAAACTCCGAACGCTCCCACGTATAAACATCAGCACCGTCTAAGCTAACTGCCCCTTCAGTGGGCGAATAAATACCAATTAACAACCGAGCCAGGGTTGTTTTTCCTGCTGCAGAAGAACCAATAACCAATAAAAATTCACCCCTATCTAGGTTTAAGCTGATGTTTTTTAGGGTGGCTTTTTTTGAATGATCGGGCGTAAAACCCATCTCGTTAACTCGAAGATTGCCTTGAACTTCCTGCAATACTTTACTGGGGATCCGTAAAGGTGCTTTTGAAAACTCCGCATTCAATCGATAATAAGCACTGCGCGCTGAGGTAAATAACTTCCAAGCAGCAATCGATTGCTCGATAGGCGCATAGGCTCGCGTTAATAAAATTGAGGCAGTAATCATGGCACCCGGTGTTAAACGATCATCAATAACTAAATAAGCACCTAAGGCTAAAATACCCACTTGTAAAGCCAAGCGTACCGCTTTGGAGATCCCAACAATGAAATTAGTTCGATGACTTGCTTGCGTACTTAGTTCGAGAGAAATATTATTTTTAGCTTTCCAACGCTTAATAATATCATCGAGCATACCCATCGATTGTATTGTTTCTGCATTACGAAAGGCGACTTGGAGATGAGCTTGTGTTTCTTGACGGGCTGACCAATTTTTTTTACTTAATTGTTCTGTGACATGATTATTTATAAAAGCTAAGCCCATCAAAATAACCGCACCAATAACAGTAAAAAAACCTAAATCAGGATGCAATAAAAAAATAATCAGGATAAAAATCGGTGCCCATGGCAAATCAAATAAGGTGTAACTTAAGGGGTTAGACAAAAAGGCACGGATGGTTTGAATATCGACCAATGTCTGTGTTGGATTACCTTGGTGCTGTAAGAGCGCATCGATGCTTCGCTTTAAACCTTCAGGGCTAAGTCGATGATCTAACCAATGCCCTAAAATAGCGAGGATACGAGATCGCACAATATCCAGTAATCCCAGCGTTAATAGTGCCAACATTGCCAAGAGCGTTAGATAAAGCAAGGTGTCACCACTTTGACTCATCAATACACGATCAAAAAGCTGGAGCATATAAAGGGGAACAGCAAGTACGAGGGTGTTTGAAAAAAAGCTGAAAACCGCCACATACATAAACGTTGTGCGGCACGCTGCAAGCGTTTGACTTAAAAAATTGTCGGATTCTTCCGATGCCATAATCGTCCCTATGCTAAAAGTCTACTCGTTAACTCTGCACCACC
>JAIELR010000134.1 GCA_019752835.1 Gammaproteobacteria bacterium
ATACCTATTCCACCGCGCCCCGGTGGCGTTGCTGGCGCGGCGATAGTATCTCTAGGGCTTGTTGATAATTCTACTCTGCTGGTCATAAATCCTCGATTTTCGGCGCTTCGCTGCCCACATACTTATATGTATGCTGTGCTGCGGTGCTCAAAAATCGAGGATTTCTGCCGCAGCACAGCGAATTGGCAACGAGCCCTAGTATTTTTTAATAACATCAGCGCTTATTTTTAGGTATTACAACAACTTCACTGCTTGAACGCTCAACCTGGCGAGTAATGAACCATTGTTGCAAGATAGAAACAAGGCTGTTTACAACCCAATACAAGACGAGTCCTGCAGGGAAGTTGATAAAAATAAACGTAAACAGCAGGGGCAAAAACATCATGATCTTGGCTTGTGTTGGATCCGGTGGCGGAGGATTCAATTTTTGCTGTACGAACATAGCGAGACCGTTAATAATCGGCAAAATGAAATAAGGATCACGGCTCGATAAATCATGGATCCAGAAAATAAACGGTGCCTGACGTAATTGAACACTTTCAACAATGACCCAATAGAGCGCGATAAACACTGGTATTTGTATCAAAATAGGCAAACAGCCTGTCATAGGATTCGCTTTTTCTTGACGATACAGTTCCATCGTTGCCTGAGCCATTTTTTGTTTATCATCGCCATAGCGATCTTTGAGGGCTTGTAATTTTGGCTGCAATTTCCGCATTTTTGCCATGGAGCGATAGCTTGTCGCCGATAAATGATAAAACGCTAATTTGATCAAGATGGTCACGACAACGATGGACCAACCCCAGTTACCAATAAAATTGTATACTTTTTGCATTAACCAAAAAATGCCGTCTGAAATAAACCACAGCCAGCCATAGTCGATAGTTAAATCGAGATGAGGTGCGAGAGGTTTCAATTGATCTGCAAGTTCGGGGCCTGCATAAAGCTCCATTTTGTTGGACACTGTCTGGCCTGGTTGAACCGTAATGCCTGAACCAGCTACACCTATTGTATACAAGCCATCATTATCAATTTGGGTAAAATAGCGATTAGTATCCTGCTGTACAGGGACCCAGGCGCTTAAAAAATAATGTTGTTGCATCGCTATCCAACCACCTTGGCTAGTGGTATTTAGATTTTGCTTTTGCATGTTTTTAAAGGTGACTTTTTGATAAGGAGAATTCTGCGTTGAAACAGATGCGCCGGTATAAGAGCTCACATGAAACATGCCAGCGGCTTGTTCGACGGAGTTATTTCGGGTCAATAAACCATACGCATTACCTTGCCACACCGTACTGCTACCATTTTGAATTTGGTATGTAACGCCTACATTGTATTTTCCGGGCAAAAAGGTGAAGATTTTTACAATTTTGAGACCATTATCTGATTGATAGGTCAAATTAACGACTAATTCCTTTTGACCTTTATTAAGTTCATAAAAGGACTGCGTTGCTGTATAGACTACATTTTTATCTGAAAACTTATTATCTGATGAAACAAGGAAGCTCTGAGCCAAGTAACGACTAAGGGGTTCATTATTCATCAATACAACAGGCTCAGGCTTCCCTTGCACGAGAGGGTACTGTATCAATGCCGCTTTAGTTACAGTGCCGCCTAATGTATTAATATCTACGTTCAATACGTCGGTTTTAATATTAATTGTTGACGCAGCTGTTTGCACCGGTGCCGTTGGCTGAGATGGATTAGCGTTCGCAACTTGAGGCGTTGTATTAGCACTGCTCGCTGGATTGGCAGCAGGAAGAGATCCTGTCGCTTGTACTCCAAGCTGATTAGTATCTACTGATTGAGTTACAGCTTGTGGTGGCGGCAAATGTTCGAGCGTCCAATCATGCCACAAGTAGGATGCAATTAAGGCGAATATGACGATTAGTATGACACGTCTTTGTTCCATTATTTTTCTCTCTGATTGGATGAGTTGCATGGTTGGGGTACAAGATCCACCCCTCCCTGATGCCAAGGATGACAACGCAAAAGACGTTTGGTGGAAAACCAAGCGCCTTTCACAAGGCCGTGTAAATTGATGGCTTCAATAGCATATTGAGAACACGAAGGATAAAATCGACAACGTTGTCCTAAAAAAGAGCTAAGCAGATATTGGTAAGCTCGTATAACCTGAACTAGAATTTGCCTCGTGCTGTTCCGACCGAATGCCATAATTGATTTAATGCTTGCCACAATGATTTTCTATCTATCTCGCTAACATCTTTTCTGACTAGAACTACGATATCTAAACCGTCCAATAACTGCTGATTTATCCGAAAACTTTCTCGGATAGCTCGCTTAACGATGTTTCGGTTAGCGGAAAGAGACACGTTTTTTTTACTGACCACTAGGCCAAGCCTAGGGGGCAGATTAACATTTTTTCTCACCAAAACTAAAAAACCTTTGGTAAAAAACTTCTTGTCAACGTGGTCAAAAACCCCTTTGAATGCATCACTCGTAAGCAAACGTCGTGTTTTGGGAAAGCCAAGCGGCTTCACTTAACGAAATTATACCGCTAAACGCGCACGTCCCTTTGCGCGACGGCGTGACAAAACTGCACGACCATTACGCGTAGCCATACGAGCACGGAAACCGTGAGTTCTTTTTCTCGAAATATTACTTGGTTGAAATGTTCTTTTCATTACTATTTATCCAATAAGCCGGTAGAGCTATTTTTATACAAGTTAGGTTGCTAGATTGGGAGCTCTAAACCCATTCTGCCCAAGCTTCTGCCAACGCGAGAAGCCAACATAACGTGAAACATGCCAGTTATGTGCCAAAATTAAGCACTCGATCATATTTTTATCTAGACTAAAAGTCAAGCACTAAATTGCCATTCTAATGAATTTACTTAAATCATTAATTCGTAGCCTGGATGGAGCGCAGCGTAATCCGGGGTAAAACCCCTCTCCTCTTGGGGAAGAGGAGTAATCCGGGCACCCATTCCCCGGATTACATTGCGCTCCATCTGGGCTACAAAGCTGTGAATTACCCACCTGAATAGGTGTTAACAAGCTGGGTGTGTATTAAGGGTTTATAGGTTATCCACCTCTTATCATAGGGCTCAAGCTTGTTTTTTAACAAGGTTAATTATACCGTAATTTCTTGATTTTAATTAAAATAACAGCGATATCAACAGAAAAACAGCTCTGTAATAAGAACAATAAACTATATAAATACTTAATACTATTGGCTAATAATATTATTTCGATTAGATCATAATTTAATCAATGTGTCTTGAAGGACTTTTTACCAAAAATTTGATTTTTTTAGCTGATAACAGATCTAATATATATTAATACTATAATGATTATTATTAGTGAAATTTTTTCTGTTAATAACATTATTTATTTTTTATTTTTCAAATAATTACGGTCATTATTTATATGTTAAAAAAAGCCTTATATCTCTGTATTATCAGTGGATAACTTGGTCCTAGCTGTGTATAGTTTTTAGAATGTGTTTTTTATACAATACTTCTTCATAGCTTGTTGGACTTGAATTAACAGATAGCTGTGGATAACTTATAACATAAGGTATACACTATGCCCTCTTTAAAATTAAGTTAATTCCCCCGGAGATGCTCGTGTCAGTAGTGATATGGGAACAGTGCCTCGATCTATTGAAAGATGAGTTAACTGTTCAACAATTTAACACCTGGATTTTACCCTTATCTGCAAATCAGCGTGACGATACTCTGATTTTGCAAGCACCTAATCATTTTATTAAAGAATGGATTTACAAACATTTTTATGAACGAATTAAAGAGGTAGTGGTTCAATTATCAAATAGTTCTATTATTGATGTTTTGATAGAGGTAGGCGCGCGCCCAGCTGAATTTGGTTCAGTAGTTAAAGGACCATCCGCGCAGTCAGGAAGTCCATATGCCGCAACACCAATTAAAGAAATATCATCTTTCCAATCAAATTTAAACAAAACCTTTACCTTTGAAAATTTTGTTGAAGGTAAATCCAACCAATTGGCATTGGCGGCTGCAAAACAAGTAGGTATGGAGCCCGGCGGCACTAATAATCCTTTATTAATTTATGGTGGCGTGGGTTTGGGTAAAACACACTTGATGCATGCTGTTGGAAATATGATTTTAAAGCATAATCCTAATGCTAGGGTTCTTTATCTCCATTCTGAACGTTTTGTCGCTGAAATGGTAAAAGCGTTACAAACAAATAGAATGAATGATTTTAAAGCTTTTTACCGACAAGTTGATGCTTTACTTATTGATGATATTCAATTTTTTGCAGGAAAAGACCGTTCGCAAGAAGAATTTTTTCATACTTTTAATGCATTATTAGAAGGTAAGCAACAAATTATTTTAACCTGTGATCGTTACCCTAAAGAAATTAGTGGGTTAGAGGAACGCTTAAAATCACGTTTTGGCTGGGGATTAACCGTAGCCGTTGAACCGCCAGAATTAGAAACGCGAGTAGCTATTTTAATGAGTAAGGCAGAACAAGCTCGCATTGATATACCCTATGAAGTAGCCTTTTTTATTGGTAAACGGATTCGTTCGAATGTTCGTGAGTTAGAAGGCGCATTAAAACGTATTGTGGCAAATGCCAATTTTACGGGTCAAGCTGTAACCATGGATTTTGTCAAAGAATCATTAAAAGATTTATTAACATTGCAAGATAAATTAGTGACCATTGAAAATATTATTCGGACGGTTGCAGAATATTACAAGATTAAAGTTGCTGATATTATGTCGCAGCGCCGTAGTCGATCTGTTGCTAGACCTCGACAAGTAGCGATGGCTTTAGCTAAGGAATTAACAAATCATAGTTTACCTGAAATAGGTGAAGCTTTTGGCGGTAAAGATCATACAACGGTCTTACATGCTTGTCGAAAAATTAAGGAAATGGTTGAAACAACCATTGATATAGCTGAAGATTACAAGAATTTAATTCGTATTTTAACAACATAGGGAGCAAGGTTTATCATGAAGATAAAGCGCGAACATATATTGCAGCCTCTACAAGCCGTTGTTGGTGTTGTTGAGCGTCGTCATACCTTACCTATTTTGTCGCAAGTATTGATTGAAATTGCTGACAAAAAAATAACGGTTACGGCAACTGATTTAGAAGTACAGTTATCAGCGAGTGCGGAATTGGATGAAGATTTAGTTGCTGAATCTTTTACTGCACCCGGTAGAAAATTACTGGATATTTGTAAAACATTACCTGAAAATTCCATTATTGAATTTATTTTTGATACTGATAAAATCGTTATTAAATGTAACAAAAGTCGTTTTAATTTATTACGTTTAGTCAATGATGATTTTCCGCTTATAGAAAATGACACAATTTTAGTTGAAACAACACTTCCAAAAAAATCACTTCAATTTTTATTAGAACATACCCATTTCTCTATGGCACATCTTGATGTTCGTTATTTTTTAAATGGTATGCTAATGGAATTTTCACCTGATAAATTGACCGCAGTTACCGCTGATGGTCATCGTATGGCTTTAGCCTGGCAAGCACATTCAATACAAGTTGAAGAAGTCATTAAAACGATTGTGCCACGTAAAGGTATTTTAGAATTGATGCGTTTATTAAGTAATTCACCGGACGAAATTACTATTAAAGTGGGAGCACATCATATTCATTTTATTACCAATTTATTTTCATTGAGCTCAAAATTAATTGATGGGAAATTTCCTGATTATAATAGAGTTATTCCGAATAATGGTGATAAAGTAGTAATAATAGATGTAAATCAATTTAGTGAAATTTTACAGCGAGTTTCTGTTTTACTCGATAAAAACCGTAATATTTCTATCGAATTAGCAAATAATCAATTAAAAGCAGTTGTATCAAATTCGGAACATGAAGAAGCGCAAGAAGAAATGTCTATTGATTATTCCCATCCTCCTTTAACTCTTGGATTTAATGTAAATTACTTATCTGATTTGGTTAATGTGATCGAAAATCCAACATTTAAAATGACTTTATTTGACAATAATTCGGGAATTTTGTTTGAGGAAGAAGGGAAACCGAATGTACTTTTTGTTATTATGCCGATGAAAATTTAATATTATTTAATAAATTATATGAAGTTTAGTAAAGTTATAATTAATAATGTTAGAAACATTATAGAGGTTAATTTTTACCCATCTAATAAATTTAATTTTATTTTTGGTACTAATGGAAGTGGAAAAACCAGTTTATTAGAGAGTCTTTATTATTTTGGGCATGCTCGTTCTTTTCGCTCTCATTTAATTAAACGAATCATTAATCACGATCATCAAATAATGACTTTATTCGGCGAACTTATTTCGCCGGATAATTTTACCCTTACGATTGGCATACAGCGCGATAATCAACAAACATCTAAAATTCAAATCCAAAAACAACAAATTAAAAATACGGGTGAGTTAGCAACTCTATTACCTATTTTGTTGATAAATCCCGATAGTTTTACCCTTTTAGAAGGTGGTTCCAAGCTAAGGAGAGCCTTATTGGATTGGGGTGTGTTCCACGTGGAACAATCTTATTACGCCCAATGGGTACGCTTTCAACGCTACTTAAAACAACGAAATATGGCCCTTAAACAGGGTTTGTCATGTGAACAAGTAGCTGCTTGGGATGAAGAGTTTTGTATCCTTGGCAATGAAATTGATGAATTTCGTAAAAAATATTGTGAAGAACTCCATTTGAAATTTTTGCCTATAATACAAGAATTGCTTCCTGATATTTCAATTGATTTTTCTTATCATCGGGGTTGGACAAAAGAGCGTGAACTAAAAGATTTACTCAAAGAACATTTTATTGAAGATAAAGATCGTGGTTATAGTTTTTATGGTCCGCAACGAGGGGATTTAGTCTTAAAAATTGGGACAGTGCCGCTCGTTGATTTTTTATCAAGAGGCCAACAAAAAGTGGTTGTTTGTGCTTTGCGAATTGCACAGGCCCAGCTTCTACATGAGCAAACTAAAAAAGAATGTATTTTTTTAATAGATGATTTAGCTGCGGAATTAGGTGATGTTTACCGATCTTATTTGATTGAAGAGTTGAATAAACTAAATGCTCAGGTATACATCACCGCCATTGAAAAGGAATCATTATGGCAGTCTTTGCAGAATAAAGATGTAAAGATGTTCCACGTGGAACAAGGACGATTAAAAGAAGTAATGCATATTTTGCCTGGTAGCCCGTATTAAAGCGCTATAAATGCTCAATATAGAGGCAACAACTTACTCGATAATCCCACAAATAGATATGATTAAAGGACAGCGCGTAATACAGGGCCGAGTTTCGTAAAATCAACGATCCCGTATTACGCTTTTATCGTGAGCGTTCTTTATCTTGCCTCATTTGCAATATCAATAAATGGTAAGTTCTAAGCATTATTCCTGCTTTAATACGGGCTACACGGTTTAAAAAATACCAGGGGATCCTAAGGGATGAGCTACTATATCCGCTTTCTAAAATAGTAAACGTATTGTAGAATATCAAATACCGTCTTTCAGAAAAATTTTACTTCAATATTAACTTGAGAACATATGCAATGCGCAAATTAATAAGCCGAATACTTCCTTATATTTTAGTAGCTACCACACTTGATGCAACTGCAAATACTATCACCACTCAAGAATACACTCAGCAACTTAAAACCTATAATGCCTGTTTTATTCTCTATGACTTAAACCACCATAAGGTCGTTAGTGAATATAATCCACATAACTACTGTAACCAACGCATAGCACCGGACTCTACTTTTAAGGTAGCATTATCATTAATGGCTTTCAACCAAGGTATTATTAATCAAGAAACGGTATTTAAATGGGACGGTAAAACCTGGGATCTGCCTGACTGGAATCAAAATCAAACAGCCCATAGTTGGCTTAAATATTCAGTGGTATGGGTTTCTCAGCTAATTACTCCACAGTTGGGTTATGCTCGCATCAAACACTATTTGGCGGGCTTTGATTACGGTAATGAGGATTTTAGTGGAGATCCTGGGAAAAATAATGGCCTCACTTATGCGTGGTTAGGAAGTAGTTTAAAAATATCTGCTGTAGAGCAGCTTAATTTCTTAAAAGCAATGTTAAGCAATGAACTGCCCGTTAACAATGATGCGGTAGCTAATACCAAAGCAAATATGTATCAAGGTAAACTAGATAGCGGAGCTGATTACTATGGTAAAACAGGTTCTGGTCGACATGGACAGAATGAGCGGGAAAGTAACCCTAGTAAATTACGTGATGGGTGGTTTGTCGGTTTTGTTGATAATGGTGGTGAGCACTATATTTTTGTCAGTAACCTTACCGATAAAGTGCCTGCCTCTACGGATAAATCGTATGGTGTTCATGCATTAAGTCCTGCAGGTAGTGCCGTATTGAAACCTATAACGATACAATTATTGAATGATTACTTTACTAAGTAGGGGGCTATCCCATTAAATGAACAGAACGTCGGCTCAGAAAGGCGTCATCCCGCGCCGCCAGCCGAATGAGTTTCTGCTCTGTGAAAGCTTACCGATTGCGGCTTTTGCACAGGATGACGCTGTGGGGGTAGCCTGCCTT
Organism: Gammaproteobacteria bacterium; assembly: GCA_019752835.1. The sequence continues at coordinate 8,546 of JAIELR010000134.1, forward strand.
CCGAATAAGGCTCGTACTTTTTAATGGCACAGCCGTCTATTAAGTAGTTTCTTCTCTGGACTAGAAGTTGGTTACGTGCTTGAGTTGGTGTTAATTTGTCAAGTGGTTTGATGGACCTCAAATAACACCAACTTCATCCCATGATTAAAATTATTTCAGGGATAAACGTTGAGTAATTCCCGAATAGAATCAGGGCTTTTTCGTAATTGACCTACTGCAGGGTTAAGTAAGTTTAGGAAAATATGGTCAGTTAAGCTTACTTTTCCCTCTACAAAAGATTGGGTTGCATCAGTAAAGAGCCTAACAAATAACTCATTTTGCTTTTCAGTAAGTGGGATGTGTTCAGCGCTTTGAGCGTTTAGCTCAAGAATGAATTTTTTCATTCCTGGGAAATCCTTTATGACGTTATCAAAAACAATTTGTGCATGCTCAATAATTTTTCCCTTAATTTCATTAAAGAGCAAAAAAATTGCGAGTGCAACACCCATGAGGGAATCAATCGATGCACTGATGGTTCCTTCAAACCCTAAGGCCGTTAATAAGCCACCACAGAAAATTACAAACGCACTAAAAGACAAGCCAACCAAAATCCCTGAGCCATATCCATTTTTTATAGCGGTTGATGTCAGGCTTAACATGACTAGTACGTAGTTAAGTCCTACAAAGGGGTCTTCAAAGAGTTTATTTGCGGCGAAATAAGAAAACATACCTAATGAAGTACTTGTCCAAGTGCGAAAAAAACATGAAGCAGAAAATGATGGAAGGGGCGTTTCGTATATTTTGTAACTTGTTCTAAAAGAAATTAGGAACTGGCATAGCTCATCATAAGATGGTACTTTTTCCACAGGGTTAGGGTTTGAAGCTAATGCAAATCTATATTTAAGCACGTGCATTTTGCGACCCAATGCGCCGCAAAAAAGTCCATCGGGCCTGTCTTCTATGTCAGTTCCATTATCATTTATTGGCACTATAAACTCCTTAAGTAGTGCAAGAAAAAACTCCCAAGTAGAAGGGGATCTTAATATTGGTAAATTTGATGTTGTAATATACAATGAAAAAAATTAAAAAACACCTGTCGAATTATAACAGGTGTTTGAAATGTTCCACGTGGAACAAAGTGGTTAGAAGGAGTCGTTAAGGTTGAGTATATTATCTGGTGCTGTTGAAATTTTTTAGTTGAACATGGATGATGTCTGGAAATCAACAGGCGCCCCGCAAGAATGGCTCGAAGTCCCTTAAATTAAACAAGCCGATTAAGTTAAGTGAAATGTCGGCATACAATGCAGACGAATTGGCCGCTTATACAAGTATTGCCATTACGTGAATGCGGAAAAAAGCATGTTGAATGACAAGTTCATAGAGGGTAAGGAGGAATGATTAGCGAAAGGTGAGGCGAAAGGAGTTTTAACTGCGAAGCAGACGATGGCACGAAAGTTATTAAGCAAAGGCTTCTTTTCAACCAGTATATCCTGCTGCGAGCCGTTCACTGATTAGTTGGCTACGTCAAAGTAATTATTGGGACAATGAAGTATTAAATGGGTT
>JAIELR010000005.1 GCA_019752835.1 Gammaproteobacteria bacterium
TGTTCTTGGGTTAATGAGGTCGGAATCGCATTAAAATGCGGGTTTTTCAGTGATTTCGCCAATAGTGTGTCCCCTTTTTTTGTTTTGTACAAATTTAAGGAGATAGTTTAATCTATTGATTTAATAACACTTATTATTTTTTGAAACTAGCAACGAGTTGGATAAGATGTCGGTCACTGATCATAAGTCTAAACATTATTCAACCCCTCAACTTGGAGAAACCATGCAAAACTCAAACCATCCAGAAACCAAACAAGCGTCCAAAGCGAAAAAAAATTCTCGCAAAGAAAACGTATCATCAAATTCGTCAGGCCGACATAAACATCCGCAAAAGCAGAACGTTCGGCCTGAAAGCACGTCATCACAAACAAACATTATTTTAATGGAATCGAATACACCATCAAAAGGAGATAGCATGCTCGAGCGTCAAAAAGCATTGCCCGCGCGTTGTGAAGATAAACCGTATGTGGCTTGTGTAAAAATGGCTGCTTATCTACAACAGCTGAGAATAGATAAAGACTTTACGCCAGCACTTGATGCTGAATATAAGTTACTTGAGAAACAGCTTCTGCTTTTTATTCCTCACGCGCCGCTCAGTCCACGAACTTACGGGGAATTTGTGACATTGGTATTAATCGGCAATCGACATATCACGAAAGCGGTGCTCGAGCGTTTGTATGGCTTGTTGCAACAAAACGAATTAGATGGTGAGCCACTTTTAAGCAGTATTCATCAAGCATTGGCGCACATTTTAGTGAGTGGTCAGCCTGTCAATAAAGATTTTTTATCGCCGCTTATTCCTTATCTTCTCGAAAAAACACTTGCCTTGCAAAACAAAGGAGAACTCGACGCCGCTGGTGTGAATCAGGGACTGCAAAGCTTATATTACTTACTCACACTTTTACAACAACGCTGCCAAAGTATACGGCGTGAGTTATTAAGTAGCTTGAAGGAAAATTTTGCGCAACTGGAAAAAAAACTGCCTGAAGAAACCATTAAGAAACAATATCCTGGCTATTATTTTTTATTACAACAATTACAAGCTCAGCGTAGTGCACTTAAGCAATATAATAAATCCTCTTTAGACAAAGCTGATATTAAAAAAGAAAAGAAAACGAAACGTAATAACGTTATTTTAGAGCCCTTAAAAGGGACAATACAAATTGCCACGGGCGTCACCCTATTGCTCAGCGTGATTTCTCTTACCGTACTCACATCAGGTATCACAACCTTCATGATAGGGTTTACGGCAAAAATGTCTGGTGATTTAGCCTGGAAGGGGTTAAAGCGCTATGGGAAAACAGCTGCATCGGCGTATGATTTTTATAAATTGACGGCTGAAGAGAAACAAAAAGCGAGCGAAGCTTTAATACAGCTGTGCGATAATTTAGATTTGGCGCGCTTGCTCACGCTACAAACTCCATCAGAAGCGGCAGAAATCATTAACCAGTTAAGCCATTTTTTATGTTATTACTCGTTACCACAAGTGCATCCCTTAGTCGGGTTGGTGTCATCCGTCTTGAAAAAATTATATAGCACCAAATTCACCCCTCATTCAATAAGCGCAAGCTGTGATAGCACCTTGCAGCGGTTTGTATTGCGGCAAAGTGATAGTTTATCCCGTGCAGGGTATAACGTGTTTGTCCCATTAATGGATAGGAATACCGGTGAAAAACAATTGGCCGCCTATGCGTCAACGTTACTCTCCTTGCCCGAGAGTACATTGACAAAATATCAGTCATACACTCAATGTTTATCCAATGAAAAAAAGCGCTTTTCGCCGCAAGGTAAAAAAGAAGAGCGAAACTTTAAGCGTTTAAAAAAATTAGAAAACCATATTGCCTTGTTGACCGATAAAAAAGAAAAGGTCAGCGAGCAAGAAGAAACCATTGAACTAGAGGTTAATTGTAAATCTTGTTGGGATGAGGTATTTCCACAAGATAGCCCCTTTGTGGATATTATCAGCAGCCTTGGTGATGCGTTAATCAGTCCACCCGTTTCTTTAGTTGCGAAAGAGCAATTTCAGAATCAATGGAAAAAATATGAACGTCACGGTGCTTACCTAAAAAATAACCGCTATCCTTACTCCAATTGGAGTCAAATGTTAAAGGCAGAGTTGGATGGGCTTATCAAAAGCACACCCGTTATTCAGTCGCTATTAACAGAGCAAGGAGTCAGCAAAAATAAGTCATCCAAAGAAAATAATGCCGTATTTATTCAAGCCCGCATTCTGGGGGTAGAAGAAAAAATTACCAATATCTTAGATAAAATAAAAATCTCACCGGGCATGGCCGATGAGGCGACAAAAGCACATTTGGCCATTTTATTGAACCGCTTAAAAATAAAAAAAATGGAATTCGAAGAAAAAATTCCCTCGCGGCCTTTTATCTCCGCGGATGAAGTTCATGTCAAGACGATAGAAAATATTGATGTATGGTTAGAAGCCATTAATGGCATTGAAGAAGAAATCTCCCCTCGCTTGTCCTTGCTCATCAATCCGGCGAATATTCCACAGAGCCATTTTAGCTCACCCATCGCAGACAATCGAGGTCAGAGTAAAAACGTAAAAACAAGGCGCAACAAAAGTTATCCGGTACAAATAGATTACCTCGAGCGGGATTTAACGCCCGAGCAGCGCTTAAACTTACAGGACTTTATAAAAGAGCAGGGGATGGATGATGCCTTGGGTTATATTGACAATTCGGTCACCACGAATAAAAACAAGACACTGATAACCGGTGTGTCTTTTATGTCAGAAAAGGCTGCCGCCAGCTTTGAGAAAACCCTTTATCAAGAAATTTCTCGTTTAACAGGCGTCGCCTCAAATTCATCACTCCCCCAGGGGTAACTCCATCATCAAATGTCAGCCCCATGGGTGATGGAGAGGGTAAAGGGCAGGGTGGTCCAGTTAATCACTATCATGACTCGACAGGCAGTTTAGTCAAAATGGGCAATGCCAAGCTATCTCATCTGACAGCGATAGGCACGCAGAAAAAAGAAAAAACCCTTATTAACAAAGGAACGATTAATCACACACAGAATATTACGCAGCCTTCTTCTGTTTTTCCTCAGGAGACCCTGCCCAATGTTGAGGCGCTACTCGTCCAGGCCAATGCCAATTTAAAGAAAAGCTATTGCCACGACATTGCGATGCCTTATCTTTTACACAAGAAAGCGACGCAAACGCTGTACAATTGTTATTTGCCTTTAACGTGTATCCAGCAGGTGGAGCAGGGAGTCGATAAAGCAGAGGCTACTCCCCATCATACATCGAGCGCTTCTTCTCAGAAAACGCCCGCGCGGGAAAAGGATTATGAGCAGCGCTACGCTCAAGAATGCCCGATTGAGGTCAGTCAACTGTGGGAGCTTTCGGCGTATAAGGCACTAAAGGAAACGTCAAAAAAAAACGAGCCATCTCATCCGTCTCCCGCACCCAAACGGTTAGTGATACGAGGTGCTGCAGGCATGGGGAAAACCACCTTGTTGCGTTGTATGGCGGCCTACTGGGGAAAGAAGAAAACCGAGCCGGGCGATGAGCGCATGGATGTGACCGACTGGCAGCGGCATTTTGAGGTAGTGCTGTATGTCCCCTTGCGCAAACTATTAACGTACGAGTCCTCACTAAGGGGCTCCGAGGGGCTAGCGGCTTTTCTGCACACCTGCTACGACGCTTACCTCACACCGGCAGACGCTCTCGTGCTGGCGAAGTCTATCGGTGGGCACACAACGACTTCTAGCCCACCTGGGCGCATTCTGCTCTTATTGGATGGACTGGATGAAGTCAGTGGCTTGCTTGAGGGCTTTCGTCCTCTGCCTAACACTTTAGCTGCTGAGCAGCCCCTCCTCAAACAAACTCACGCCTTACGAAAAACACTGCTCGAACACCTATTAAGCCATGACCGGTGGATAGTCACCACAAGGCCGCCGCTGGCTGAGCACAAAAAACTTAGCCATGCCACCCACCATTTAGCCTTGAGTGGATTTGGGCCAAGCCATATTGAACTCTATGTTGCTCAGTTTTGCCAAGGATTTGGGCGGGGTAGTGTCACATCGTCGCTCACAGCCTTAGTTAAGCAGCCCCATTTACACGAGCTTGCCGGGGTGCCCCTACAGTTAGAGCTCTTGTGCAGCTTAGGGCTGAAAGAAAAAACCTTCTTGCAAACCCAGGGCGATATTCCCTTAACCCTCTTGTATGCCAAGCTATTCATCACCTTGGGTAAACGCTTTTTAAAGAAAACACCGAATTACTTAAAAGTCCGCGAGCGCATGAGGTGTTTAACGGAGCAAGAGGTGCTCGACCGGGTTCAAGAGCCGCTCTCCTGGTTAGCTGAATTGGCGTTAACGGGGATGTTAGCCCAACAAACCCAAGTGAGTGTCACTCAGCTACCCCTTGAGCATCCCCTCAAGCAGCTACTTAATACGCTCTCTTCTGCCGACAGAGACGCAAAACTTAGCGCGGCGCTCGAGCGTTTTGGCCTCTTGAGTCCGATAGGGCTTATGGAAACCGATAAGCAAGCTCAAATCTATTCGTTCCCGCATTTAACCTACCAAGAATTTTTAGCCGCCTGGGCGTTGGCAAGACAACTCATGACGTGTGTACCCGAGGAGCGACCCGCGATAATTAAACGCATTCAAGACCTTTTTTATCACCGGATGCAAGTCTTCTTGGTGAGTCTGTTAAGCGAACCAGCCATTTTTCCGTTTTTCTTTACGCCTGAAGAAAATCATCAGCGTCGCGCTGTCTTGTATGCGATACTGCAGCCGATATGGGTAGATTTCTTGGTGGGTCCAGACGGCATAAGAGACATGTGGAAACAATATTATTCATCGTCCCCCTTTACCCAGGCCTGTCGTTTACTGACGGTCACCCTGAGCGACTCTGCAGCCATCTCAGATGACTGCGCTACTCTAACCCACACGTGTATGCAGGCCCTTGTTGGTTGCATTGACGCTAGCATCGAGGGGGCAAATTCATCATCCTATTTTTACGCGTTTTTAGGTTTTTTATCTCAGCCTCTCTTAGAAGCGCCGCCGATAAAGACCTGCTTAGAGGAAAAATGGCGCACCCATCCAAAGGCGTTGCTCACCTGGATGGGTAGCTTGAGATGCCCTATTCCGTCTTTTCTAGCACAAAAAATAGATGAAGCGAGTCGGCCAAACGTCAACGTCACGATACGACAGGCAGCTGCCAAAGCGATAGGGTCCCTCGGCGAGCATGCTAGCGAAGCCCTTCAACTTAAACTCATTGACTTGCTCAAAAACAGCGAGGCCAGTATTCGACAAGAAGCCGCCACAGCGATTGGGCGCCTCGGCCAGTTTGCCAGTGAAGCCTTTCAGCTTAAACTCATTGACTTGCTCAAAAACAGCGAGGCGAGTGTCCGACAAGCGGCTGCCGAAGCAATTGGGAGTCTCCGGGGGTTTGCCAGTGAAGCCCTTCAACGTAAGCTCATCGCCTTATCCAACGATGGTGAGGTAAGTGTCCGACAAGCGGCTGTCAAAGCAATTGGGAGTTTCCAGTGGTTTACCAGCCAAGCCCTTCAGCTTGGACTCATCGACTTGCTCAAAGACAGCGAGGCCAGCATTCGACAAGCGGCTGCCGAGGCGATTGGGGGCCTCGGCAAGTTTGCTAGCGAAGCCCTTCGACTTAAACTCATCGACTTATCCAGCGATAAAGAGGCTGATGTTCGGCAAGCGACAGTCCAGGCGATTGGGTACCTCGGCAAGCATGCCAGCGAAGCCCTTCGGCTTAAACTCATCGACTTATCCAACGATAGTGAGGCGAGTGTCCGACAAGCGGCTGCCGAGGCGATTGGGCGCCTCGGCCAGCATGCCAGCGAAGCCCTTCGACTTAAACTCATCGCCTTATCTAACGATAGTGAGGCAAGTGTCCGACAAGCAGCTGCCAAAGCGATTGGGTACCTTGGTGAAAAGAGTGGCACGACACTCAAAGCCGCTCTCAAGCGACTCGCACATGATTCTAACGCTCATGTTCGCCAAGCGGTTGCCGAGACCATTGGTCGTCTTGGTGTAAGCGCCACTAAAAGGCTCCAGCATTTGCTCGAACGGCTCGTGAATGACCTCTATCCTTCTGTACGACAAGCCGCAGTCCAGGCAATTGGTCAGCTGGGCAACAACGCCATCAAAGAATTGAAAACGAGTCTTGAGCGATGCACAAACGACATCAGCCCGCATTTGCGACAAGCAGCTACCGAGAAAATTGACAAATTGAGTGAGCCTAACCCTGAGGCATATCAACTTAAACTCATCGAACTGCTCAAAGACAATGAGCCCCATATGAGACAAGTTGCAGCCGAGAGAGTGGGGCAGCTTGGTCAGCATGCCAGTGAAGCCCTTCAACACAAATGGCTTGACTTGCTGAGTGATAATAATCCGGATGTTCGGCAACTTGCCTTAGCTCTGGTAGATAGTCTTCTTCCTTATCTCCCTTTCTCTGAAGCGGTTCAGATAAAACTCCCCGAGTTGCTCAAGAATAAAGAGACAGATATCCGACAAATTGCTATTAAGACTATTAGTCAGCTGGGTCAGCGCACCAGCGAGGCGCTGCAATTTAAACTCCTTGAGCTACTACAGAGCAAAGAGCGCTTTATTAGGGAATCCGCGGTTGAAGTGATGAACCGACTCGACGAGCATGTTAGCCAAGCTATTCACCTGAAGCTTATTGACTTACTCAAAGACAACCAGCTCGCCGTCCGAGAAGGGGCCGCTGAGGCAATTGGCTGGCTGGGCAGGCACGCTACCAACACCCTAAAGAGTCAATTAGCACAACTCGCTTGCGATAACACGCCAGCGGTCAGGCGCATGGTTGCCCTGTCTATTGGTCGGCTTGGGCAATACGCTAATGAGCGCCTCAAAACGTGCCTTGAGCAGTTGGTGGGTGAGGAGAATATTCCGGTGCGACTCAGTGCGATATGGGCGATTGGACAGCTTAGTCAGTATGCAGGTGAAGGCCTCTATCTCAAGTTGATTAGCCGACTCAAGGATAGCGACTCGGGGGTTCGACAAGTCGCTTTTTTGACGCTTGGAAGATTGGTTGGACATCTTAGTGTGGCCTGTCAATTCAGCCTGGTTGACTTGCTTAAAAATAAGGAACCTCCGGAGAGTCGAAGAACGGTGGTTGCTACGATTGGGTCTCTCGGCAAATATGCCCGTGACGCACTTCAAGCGCAACTCGTGGTATTGCTGAGCGATGATGATGGCGGTGTTCGAGAGGGCGCGGCAGCTGCCATTGAGCAGCTAGGTCAACACGCGAGTGAAACCACACAACGAGCACTTGGAGATTTCCGTCGCCGAGACCAGGTCGATAATAACGCATCTTTCTCTCCTGCCTTCTAAAAGGGCCGTTAGGCGTGGAACTTTTCGCGAGTTTGTTTCAATACATCGAAAAGGGCATTCTATTTCTGATAATGGTTATTTTAGGTTGTAAACGGTTAAAAAATACCGTTCAACGCAAATCAACGCATTAATAACTTGCAAGTTCATGAAGTTTTGATACAATGCCTTAGCGCTATTTTAAGTTGACCAATACTGTCAGCACTGCTGACAGTATTGGCGCAGACCATGTAATTGTCCAATAACTTGTTGAACAATTTTTTAAAATGCAGGACTTGACAAGGCGCATAATGATAAGCGATAGTGGCGCCACTCATGCCCGCCACGCCTCTTTATCAATGCGAACCTCGACGGGTTATCCGCTTTTCGGTTCTTGTCATATGGACTGATCCGGCGCGAATTTTTCAAAATTTTGCATTTATACATTCTTATGTTATAATTTTCCTCAGCAAGACCCACCACGCTTAGTGCGTCTTCCATAGGAAGAGGTAACGCGGACCAGGGTGGGTTTTTTTTATGTCTTTTTTATCCTTCACAAAACAACCGCTTACTTGTCATGAACAAGTTGATTTGTTGCAGCGACGCGGGCCGATTATCAACAATCCCGAACAAGCTGCCTTTTATCTCAGTACCATTAGCTATTACCGCCTCTCAGCCTATTTTAAACCTTTTGAACAAAATAAAGATTCTCATCTCTTTTCTGGCAGGACGACTTTTCAAGATATAGTCAATTTATATCAATTTGAACGCGCGCTTCGATTAAAAGTGATGGACGCGATTGAACGCATTGAGGTTGTGCTCAGGGCCGGTCTTGCTCAAGAATTATCTGTGCGCCATGGGGCATGGTGGTATCTTGATAATTCTCTTTTTAAGTCAGAATGGCAAAAGCCCCTGCCAAATAAAAAACCATCGCCTCAATCGATATTTGAATCAGAATTACAACTACTTATCAAACAAAAGAAAGAAGAATTTATCAAGCACTACTATCAAAAATATCATTCACCGCCTTATCCACCAAGCTGGATGATCTTAGAGTGCCTCTCTTTTGATCAATGCATCAACCTTTTCCGTTATCTGTTGAATTCTACTGATAAATCGGCGATCAGCAAGCTTTTTTGTCTCGATCCGATTATCTTAGACTCCGCATTTGATTGTATCCGGCTGGTACGAAATATATGTGCCCATCATGCTAAATTATGGGATCGTTGCTATACCTACGTGCCTAAAAAGATGCGGGAATTGCAACAAGCTGAATGTCCAAGGGGCTCAACTAAAGAACAATTAGCACTTCTTGATTTAATGTTAAAGCCATTGCCTGAGCAGAATAATTGGCAGCAAGAACTCTATCAGCTATTTGAAAAATATTCTGCGGTTCCGTTCCAACACATGGGTTTTCAAGTTGATTGGCAAAATGACAAATTTTGGCAGCCTTAATTTCCCTGGGGAAAGTTAAAAGGTGCCCAGAGTGGCACCTTTTTAAATAAGCACGTGGTGCAACTTGATTTGATTCGTATGTAAGTAGAATTCATCACGCGTCGCGTGATGAATTCTAGGCGGTTTCATTTAAAAAAAGGTTGAAAATGATGACATTACCAAAAACCCGAAAAGAGCAAGAAATCTGGCAAGCCTGTGATGATTTGCTTGCTGTGGGTAAAACGATACGAGAAATTACCGGTGAAGCCATTGCCGTACGCTTACGTGAACTAAAATATAAAGCGGGCAGTTCCAATGAGCGGTACAAATACCGTGATAGCTGGATGGCTGCTCGTGGTTTGAGCCGTGAAGAGCAGGGAAGGGGAGTGGCTGATATTTCCGACCCGATTGCCCGGGCGGCAACAGTATTTCGAGACGGATTGGAACGTGAACTTCGCCTGGAATATGAAAAAAAATATCAGCAACTTGAAACGACGCTTGCTGAAAAAGAAGAGATTATAGAGCGTAAAGAAAGGCAGCTGCAAGAGGTGAAAAACCAATTGACTGAATCGATTCAAGCCCATGAAAAGTTACAAGCACGTTATCAGCTTCAATCAGAAAATTGGCAAACCTTGAATGAAGAATCCATTAGCCAAAAAACATTGATTCATCAGTTACAGCAGCAAGCATCAAATGAAAAAGTATTATATCAAACTCAGCTTGAGCAGCTTCAACAATGGGCCGAGGGGCAGAAAAAAATCACCGAGCAGCAAACCGCCCACCTTGAAAAAACCTATCAAGCGCATGTGTCTGATATCAAGGAAGCCTCCGAAACCCAACGCCACCGCCTGATTGTTGAGTTAGATGCGGCCAAGATGGAGGTCAAGCGCTTTCAGCAAGAGCAGCAAAAAGGACAAGACGCTTACCTGGCCTTGCAACAGCAATACAGTGAGCTGCAAGGGCAACATCAACAATTACGGGCAGAGTCAGTCACGTTTCGTACTGAACAAGAAATCTATCGAGTAAACGATAGCGCTATTATTCAGAAACAGTTTCAGTTATTCGAAGAGCTGGTTCAACGACAAACTAAAGTCGAAGCTACCTTATTGCCGATAACAGGGTTACCCCGCATCTTGCAAAATCTACAAAAAAAAACTGGAATGCTTACGGATGGAGGAGGTAGTGACAAATGAGTGAACTGATTCTTTCTGCCGAAGTCGCACACGATGTGCGACGAGCGTGAGGAGCCGCAGGTCCGGGTGTTGAGCCGCAGGCGAAACACAAGGGA
>JAIELR010000016.1 GCA_019752835.1 Gammaproteobacteria bacterium
AGTAAAATATAGCTTTTTTCTTTAATTAAGCAGAAGTGGGTAGTTGGGGGAATTTTAATACAAACTCAATATAATCACCTTCAACTGAATGACAGGTAATATTACCCCCAAAACTTTTCATTGTCAGTTTGCAAAAAGCAAGCCCAACACCGGTGCCTTTTTTCTTCGTTGTAACATAGCCATCGAATAAATGCTCAATAATATGTTGGGGTGCTCCTCCTGCTGTATCTCTAATGCGCAAGATATTGAATTTACGGCCAAGTTCTGTTGATATGAAAATTTTCCCTATTTGGTTTTTATTAATTTGTTGCAAAGAATTGGCAATAAGGTTAAATAAAATGCGATAGAATAATACAGGGCAGCCAAGAAACGAAAAATTGTGAATATTATCCATATTAATCAGGTTTTTTTCTTGTCCTTGAAAAGGATATTTTCCGAGGACACTTAATAAGCTTTGCTCAATTTCACAAACAACAAAATCATCGTAACTCAACGTTCCTGTCACTAATCGCTTCATTGATTCGAGTGTTGTGTTGATAAACTCGTTCATTTCACGGACAATATTTTTTAATTTAATAGGAAATTCATCAATTTTTTCTAGATGCAATAAGCTCTCTTCTCGGTTCTCCACATGGCTCAATAATTGTTTGTACTCTGCTAATAATGCTGATTGAGATTTTGTATATAGGTCGGTAACGAGATTTAATGAGGTTAGGGGGATACGTAAATCATGTGCAATACTTCCTGCTAATACAGTGATTGCATTTTTCATTTCCTTTTCTGCTATAGCCAATGCATGCTCTTCGGTGGCTTGTTGAATTGCCTGTCTCGCTTTTTCTTCAGCTTCTTTTCGCTCCGTAATATCAGTCGAAATACCGACAACGCCAATGATTTCTCCTTTGGTACCATAAATAGGTACTTTACTTGATATATAGTATCTGACTTTTCCCTCTATCATAACTGGAGGTTCATCTTTGTTATAATGGGGTTGACCAGTTTCCATTACTCTTAATTCAGCTTGTCTAAAAACTTCACCCTGCCCCTCTGTCCAGTGGGCTAGTTTTGCCATCTGCTTATAGGTTAATCCTGCTAATTTTTTTCGGGTTACCCCAAACATGTTAGCCAAATTGTCATTTCCGCCCAATAAAGTGCAATTCCTATCTAGCCAATAAACGTTTCCTGGCATGCAGCCAATAATATTTTCATAGAAGCCAATGATCTCTTGCACCGACTTTTCGGGTAAAGGAGGGTTAGGATTGTGAGACTTTTTTAAATTAAGCGAGTAGTTTAATTGCTTAAAGCGTTTTATTATGTTTTTCCATGCATTACGGCAAGCTGTTTTGTTCCTTTTACTTATCATAAAAGCCTCTAATTTTCATTTAAATTGAAAAAATTAAGACTCTGTCTCACTCAACAACGCTGCACATCGCGCTTGAGCTTCTTTATCTGAAACGCGGTATTTGGTCGCTAAAAAGAGGGACACTGCGGTTAATAAGCCGAGAACACCAAAGTCGGGACCAAATTTTAATTGGCCGGTTCCGCCACCAAAGCCGCCAAAATGCGAGGCAATGGCTAATCCACCGAAATAAACAAAAATCCATATCGATGATTTAAAATCGAGAGGAGTTTCACGAGCTGATTTTGAAAAACAGCGAAGAACAAGATAAAAAGCGATACTAAATGCTATAAAAATAGTTAGCTTCATCATCACTTCCCAGCCGGTCCAATAGCCCATCATGGTGCAAATGTATAGGGCCAGAAAAGACCATAATTTACTAAAAGGCAGTCGAATCTTGCGGCTTTGATCGGGCAACTGATAACGTAAAGCCAATAAACAGACAGGGCCTAATACATATGAAAAAGCCATGAGTGAGCTAATGAAATCAACCATGACTTTCCATCCGGGAAACGGAAAAAAGAAGACAAAGCTCAACAGCATATTGATTAAAATAGCATATACCGGCGAGTGTTTTTTGTTAACCAGCTTTAAAAAAGAAGGCATTTGATTATTTTTGCCCATAGCCTGCAACGTTCTTGCACCGGCGGTAATATACATGAGTCCCGCGCCCATGGGGGCTATCAGAGTATCAATGTATAGGACGCCTAAAATAAAGACACTGCCAGCCATGGCGAGTAGTGTAACAAGAGGACTGACTGATTTAGGGAAGTTCATCAACGCCCAGCCATGGGTAAGACTCGCCGCCGGAATGGCTCCAACTAACGCGACTTGCAGCAAAATATAGATAAGTAAACAAACGACGATGCTGCCTATGATGGCAAATGGAATGGTGCGATTGGGGTTTTTGGCCTCTCCAGCAAGCTCGATGACGTTTTTGAATCCATTAAAAGCAAAAAGAATTCCGCCGGTAGCAATCGCGGTAAACACACCTTGCCAGCCTAACGGCATAAATCCAGCTGCTTTATGGAAGTTTGAGGGATGAAAGCTTAAGGTAATCAAGGTGACTGCGGCAAAAACAGGAATAACAATTTTCCAAATGGCAATGGCGCTGTTAAATCGCATTACTAAGCGAATAGAGTAAATATTAGCCGCACTGAACATAAGCAGTAAGGTGGCGGCAACCCCATATCCCATCATGCTGAGTGAGGTGTTAATGCTATTTGGGTCTTTTGACAACCACGGGAAAAAATAAGAGGCATATTGCAATACTGCCTGTACCTCGATGGCGGGCAATGCCGTTAAGGTTAACCAACTTATCCAACTAAAAACAACACTGGTTAGAATACCGTGCGTAATATTAGGAAGATGAGAACTTCCTCCCGCGATGGGTAGTAAGGTTGAAATTTCAGCGAAGGTAAAGGCGAGTACTATGATTAATACGGACGCAATTATCCAAGAAAGCAATGCCGCAGGGCCTGCTAACTGACTGCTGTAATAGCTGCTAAAGAGCCAGCCGGAGCCTATAATTGCGCTGACAGCTCCGAAAAGCATGGTCCAAGCGCCAATGACGCGTTTATATTGATGTGACTGGAGAGCCATTTTTTTTATTCCAAATGGGGGTAATCCAATTAATTGCTGTTTAATAAATAAGAAGATGAATTAATTAACTATTACCTATATAATGGGTTTGTTATTTTGCACGGATTTAATGAGAATGTCGATAGATTTCAAACAAATTACTTTTTTAAAGAGCGCAGCCGAGTTAGAGCACCTTCCTTTTGATGAGGGCGCAGAGGTTGCATTTGCAGGGCGTTCAAATGCAGGAAAATCCAGTGCAATCAATGCCGTAACGCAACATAAGCATCTTGCTAAGACGAGTAAAACGCCTGGATGCACGCAATTAATTAACCTTTTTTCACTCTCTGAAACAAAAAGATTGGTCGATTTGCCCGGCTATGGTTACGCAAAAGTGCCTAAAGCCGTCAAGTTTCGTTGGCAAGATACCCTAGCTCAATATCTGCAAACGCGGCAATGCTTGCGCGGTTTGATACTGCTAACGGATATTCGTCACCCGCTGAATCCTTATGACATCTCGATGTTGGAGTGGGCCACAGAAGTTGAACTTCCCGTCATTATGTTGTTAACCAAAGCTGATAAGTTGGGTTTTGGTGCAGCCAAAAAAACGGTGACTGAGGTTAAAGCGGCGACGGTAGAATATCCTAGTTTAGAGGAGGTTGTTATTTTTTCAGCCCATGCCGGTACTAATTTAGATGTGGCACGCGCATTAATTTCAAAATGGTTGGTTTAAGCTGGGCTAGTACTCATTGGCCAACGTGGTGTAACTATAATAGATAGGTCTGTGCGTTCCCCGCGCTGCAAATGTAATGCACCTGCAAAAGCGATCATTGCGCCATTATCGGTACAAAAAGCGGGCCTGGGATAATAAGCTTGCCCTCCCATCTCGCGTAACATATCCGATAAACGAGCACGCAAGAGAATATTGGCGCTAACCCCTCCCGCAATGACAAGTTGATTAAGCCCTGTGTGCAACAACGCTCGTTTGCATTTGATCAAAAGGGTATCAATAACCGCCATTTGAAAGGATGCGGCAATATCGGGTAATAAATCCCTTGAAAAACTGGATGCTTGTAAACAATGCAGTACGGCTGTTTTTAATCCACTAAAGCTAAAATTCAAACCTGGTCTATCCGTCATAGGACGAGGAAAAATAAAACGCGCAGGATTCCCTTGCTCCGCGAGAGCGGCCAACTCTGGACCGCCTGGATAGGGTAAACCCATCATTTTACCGACCTTATCAAAGGCCTCACCCGCTGCATCGTCCAGCGATTCGCCTAGCAACTCATACTGTCCAATGGCTTTAACAAAATAAAGTTGCGTATGCCCCCCTGAAACGAGCAGGGCTAGAAAAGGAAAACTGGGGGCTGGCGTTTCTAATAAAGGCGCTAATAAATGCCCTTCCATATGATGTACCGCGAGCGCTGGTTTATCCAGTGCCCACGCCAGGCTGCGCGCAAAAGAGGCGCCGACGAGGAGGGCGCCCATTAAGCCAGGGCCTGCAGTATAAGCGATGGCATCGATATCTGTTTTCTTGCGTCCAGCTTGCGTCAAAACCTCATCTAAAAGAGGGATTAATCGCTCAATATGGTCGCGTGAGGCGAGTTCGGGAACCACGCCACCATAAGCTGCGTGTAATTTGATTTGGCTATAAAGCCCGTGACTTTGTAATCCGCTCTCCGAATCATAGAGGGCTAAGCCCGTTTCATCGCAAGAAGTTTCAATTCCGAGTACTAACATGATTGTATGATTCGCTAATTTAAGATATAACGTACTGTTTAGATCGCGTATACGCCCTGCTATTTTATTGGATCGTTTGAAATGCAAAAAACTAATGTGAATGTTAACAAAAATACCTTGTTTTGGCCACTTGTGCGCCTGACATCACTCTTTATCGTTGCACAATGCGTCATATTGATGCTGAACTTTGGTAGCATCTTAAGCGCGACGCCGGTAAATAAATTTATTTTTCAACAAGTTATCCACTCACCCATGGTTATATTTGGTATTGTTAAATTTGTGGCTGCCCAATTAATTTTGCAGTTGGCACTCATTTTGCTGGTTATGTTCTGTTGCAATTTTATTCAACGACTTTTTAAGTTGACCCAATCGGCGTACATCTCTCTGGGATTACTACTCTGGTTTGATACCATCATTGCTATTTTCCTCGCGAATCAGATTTATTATACTCATTCCGTATTCGCTTTTTTGCTCAATCTCAAAAAAAGCTACCCGTCTTTAATTAATTATATTACCCCCCATAGCCTCAAAATGACTCTTTTCGTGACTACCTCCTTAGCTGCTTTAGCTGTTTTACTCGCGGTGATTGGCCTCATGATTTGGCTCATCAAACGTCCTAAGGTATTGCTTTTGGTTGCTTTAGTTCCTGCGGTTGGGACTGCCAGTACCGTTTATTGGCACCACCATACTGACTCTGAGTTAACAATAGCTGCAGAAAATCACGCGTCAGGCTCTAGGCCCAATATTATATTAGTCAGCATCGATTATTTCAGACCAGGCGACACGGTTTATTTTGGCAATAAAACGGAATTAACCCCGAATATTGATGCGATGTTGCAGCAATCGACGGTTTTTAAACATAGTTTGTCTGTTATTGCTCGTACGTATCCTTCCCTCATGAGTGTGGAGTCAGGTTCTTACCCCATTAAAAGCGGTGCTCGTTTTAATCTCATTAATCCCAATGATGTGAACCGTCAAGAAACCTTGGCGCATGATTTACAAAATCAGGGCTATTACACCATGTTGGCCACGGATGGTTCTCATTTCTTTTATATGACGCCCGATTATGGCTATAACAAAATCGTAGCGCCGCCTCCAGGATTAAATGAATTTTTACTCTCTTCAATCAACGACTTTCCGTTATCTAATTTGTTAATGAATACCTTTATTGGAAAGTATTTATTTCCTTACAATTACATGAATCGGAATGCCAGCTACACTTACGAGCCAAAAACGTTTAATGAAGAACTTCAAAACGCGTTGAGTACTCGTCCGACGAATAAACCGCTGTATATTCATATTCATATGACCTTAGGCGCATGGCCGTACTCATGGAAGGATGCAACCCCACCGATCCCTACTAATTTATCCAAGGTTGAACAGGTGCATTACCGCTTTAATCTGGGCGTTATGGCGGTCGACAAGCAATTTGGCCAAGTTATTGCGATGTTGCAAGCCGAGCACTTGCTTGATAATACGATGTTGGTTGTGTTTTCTGATCATGGTCAGGGTTTTGGGGAGCCTGGCGACAGACTTACGCAAAAACCTAATTTGGTTGGTAAGGCAACGCCTGCTCAGGTTTTCCAATTTACTGAATTAAATGTAGCGATTGGTCACGGTACCGATATTCTGAGTATGAAACAGTATCATCCCTTGTTAGCCTTCCGTTTGTATGGTGCTGCGCAGCCCAATCAAATTGGCTCACGGCCTTTGAATGTTTCTCTCATTGATATTG
Organism: Gammaproteobacteria bacterium; assembly: GCA_019752835.1. Next base: position 6,450 of record JAIELR010000016.1, read on the forward strand.
CGCCAACGGCATTGGATTATTTGCACCTTTCTAGCTCACAGATGCAGGGGCTTTCTTTGTTACCTGAAATTACAGGCAACCCGCAAACAGGCTTAGGTGATGCGCCTATATTTATGGAAACAGAGTTTACGCTGCCAAGCATTTTGACGGCTGATCCCTCGATTAGTAAAGTATTGAATGAAGGCCTAAGCTATTACGATTTGAACCTCAAGACAGGTAATTTGCAAGTTAAACCGATGATAGGCAAATTGATTATTAAAGGGAAACAACGCTCGATATTACAGGGCAAATGGTTGCTTGCCTTCTATCCCAATACGACAGGACCCGGTACGTTAGTTCTCGTCAATATGGAAACCAAGCAATGGACAGTGGATATGTCAGATGCTTTTGCTCAATCGTCACCGGTGCAACAAATGGCGAAAGAGTTAGGTGATTTTTACGGTAAGGAAATTATTATGCCGACGGTGCCAACAGTCTCCGCTACTGCAGAGAGTACGGTTCAACCTGATATTATGTTGCAAGGTGGCAAAGCTGTACCGTTGATTGCGGTTTCATCACCTGTGCCGACGCCAACCAACCAATAAGCGAAATGGTATAGTTATTGATGATAAATATGAGTCGAAAAAAAGGCATTTCTTTACTTGAAGTTCTCTTGATAATTGCCGTTTCCGCAATTGTTATGGTAATGGCAGTTGGTTATTTCGATAATGTTCGACTCACGAGTAAAGTCAACGAAACTGTTCTACAGGTTCGTAATTTGTATCAAGGGAGTCTGTCCTATTACAATTCGCAAAAATACCAAGCTTTAACATCAAACACGAATATCGCTCAAGATCTACTGGATGGCAATTATGTGACACCTAGTGATCTTAACAGTCCATGGGCGGGGCGGGGTGGAAGTTTGATCAGCAATAAAGTGGTTATTGATACGCAAGCGAGTACCGTGACTATAATAACTCCCGCACTTCCTCAAAAAGCCTGCACCGTTTTGTCTGCGCGTATCACGGCCTCGTTTGCTAAACCAACGCTTTCTAATTGCACCACTGCGGCAAATAATGGGTTTTCAATAACCCTCTTACTATAACTAACGACGAATTATTATGAAAAAAAGATTTTTTATATTTTTACAATACATTACGCCCCACCATGCCTTATCGCGCTTTGGCGGCTTTCTTATGAATTCCACGAATAAATGGCTAAAAAAAGCCTTAATTCGACGTTTTTTAAAAGTGTATGTGGTCAATATGGCTGAAGCAATCGAGACTGATCCCTATGCTTATCGAACCTTCAATGACCTATTTACGCGAAAGTTAAAGCCCGAAGCGCGCCCTATTTCAGCCGGTTTTAAAGATATTTGCAGTCCAGCGGATGGCATCCTGACGCAATTCGGGCCGATAAAACAAGGACGGATTATTCAAGCAAAAGGTTTCAATTTTAGCGTTGAAGAATTAGTGGGTGGTGATCGTGAGATTGCGTCACAATTTGACCGAGGACTTTTTGCCACTATTTATTTGGCTCCTAAAGACTATCATCGTGTTCATATGCCTTTGACTGGCACGCTAAAACAAATGATCGTTATTCCTGGACAGTTATTTTCGGTGAATGAGACGACAGCACAAATGGTTCCACGGTTATTTGCGCGAAATGAGCGCGTTGTATTCTTATTTGAAACAGAAACCGGCCCTATGATCGTCGTTATGGTGGGCGCTTGTTTAGTCGCGAGCATCGTGACTCCTTGGGCAGGGGAGATTGCGCCCATACACTCGAAAAAAATTGAAACCACCCATTATGCCCCGCAGCAAATTCGTTTAGCCAAAGGCGCAGAGTTAGGGTATTTTAAGTTTGGTTCAACCGCCATCGTGTTATTTCCTGAAAATCGGGCTAATTGGTTATCGAGTCTCGACGCAGGTATGTCGGTTAAAATGGGACAAGCCATAGGCCTATTAGCTGGATGAAAATGTCATGATAGAACAGAATAAACCAAGAAGAGTGCTGAGTGTCTTTAGCTTAGTGATGATCAATGTCATTGCCGTAGACAGCATCCGTAATTTACCGTTTAGCGCTGAATATGGTTTTTCAATCTTGTTTTACTATGTATTAGCAGCCATTTGTTTTTTCATTCCCATTGCCTTAGTGGCGGCAGAACTTGCCACGGGCTGGCCAGAGAATGGTGGCATGTACGTTTGGATCCGTGAAGCCTTTGGCAAAAAATGGGGATTTGTCGCTATATGGTTGCAGTGGATATATAACGTCGTTTGGTATCCCAGCATTTTAGCTTTTCTTGTTTCAACCGCCACCTATTTGATTGACCCCTCGCTCGATAAAAATCGATGGTTTATGCTAGCGATGGTGATGATTGTTTTTTGGGGTGCAACCATCCTTAATTGTTTTGGCATGCGTCTTTCGGGTTGGATAAGCACGATAGGTGCTATTATCGGCACTTTATTGCCCATGGTTCTGATGATTCTTTTAGGTGCTGTTTGGTTGTGGGAAGGGCACCCCTCACAAATACAATTTGGCTGGAGTCATCTTTGGCCAGACTTGAGTTCCATTGATAATTTAGCCTTTTTAATTGCAGTGCTATTTGGATTGCTCGGCATGGAAATGTCCGCCGTGCACGCTGAAGAAGTTAAAAACCCGCAACGTGATTATCCTCGGGCGCTACGTTGGTCAACCCTCTTAATCTTAGGCTCTTTAATGCTAAGCTCCCTCGCGATAGCGGTGGTGATTCCTAAAGATCAAATCAGCCTTGTTTCAGGTGTAATTGATGCATTTGGTCTGTTTTTTAAAGTCTTTCACATGACATGGATGATTCCTGTTATTGCCATTTGTATTATTATTGGCGGAATTAGCGGTGTTTCAGCGTGGATCATCGGCCCTACCAAAGGGTTATTAGCTGCCGCAAGAGATGACAGTTTGCCTAACTGGCTACAAAAAACGAATAAACATGGCGCCCCTACACCTATTCTTCTTTTACAGGGCGTACTGTTTAGCATCTTATCGTCGCTATTTTTATTGTTTCCAAGCGTGAATGCCGGTTATTGGTTTTTTAGTGCCTTAACGGCGCAAATAGCGATGATTGTTTACCTTTTCATGTTTGCCGCGGCCATCTATCTGCGTTATAAATATCCGAATAAAACCCGCGCCTATCAAATTCCCTTTGGTAACATCGGCATGTGGTTAACGGCAGGTATTGGCTTCATTACGTGCCTCGGCGCAATAGCTATTGGCTTTATCCCACCAACGGGTATTGTATTGGGTAGTTTGAAACGCTATGAGAGCTTATTAGCGCTGGGTATTATACTCAGTTTATTGATCCCTCTTTTGCTACATCGTATTAGTCGCGCTAGGGATTGTCCGCTAAAGAGAGAATTGTAAACATATTGACTCTCTAACTTTGTTTTATGCTTGTATTTTTAAAGGATGACATCGAAAATAACCTTGTATTTCTAAATAGATTTAGTTAGAATACCCTTTTATTTCTAAAGGACTGCCATCATGAAGCGACTAATTAATCAATCACTTAA
>JAIELR010000004.1 GCA_019752835.1 Gammaproteobacteria bacterium
AAACCTGCAATAATTGTTCGATATCGTAAAAGTGTAGGCCAGTTGTCGGTTCATCCAAAATGTAAAGCGTATTGCCGGTATCACGACGCGATAATTCTTTCGCTAATTTGACTCGTTGTGCTTCGCCGCCTGATAAAGTTGTGGCACTTTGGCCAAGCTTGATATAGGATAAACCGACATCGATCAGTGTTTGCAGCTTGCGCGCGACGGCGGGAATCGGATTAAAAAAATGAAGAGCGTCTTCTATCGTCATCTCGAGTACGTCATGAATATTTTTACCTTTATAATGAATTTCAAGAGTTTCGCGGTTATAGCGCTTACCTTTACAGACATCACAAATAACATAAACATCTGGTAAAAAATGCATTTCGACTTTGATTAAGCCATCACCTTGACACGCTTCGCAGCGTCCGCCTTTCACATTAAAACTGAATCGTCCGACTTGATAACCGCGTGAACGAGCTTCTTGTGTTCCGGCAAATAATTCACGCACATCGGTAAAAATACCAGTATAGGTCGCGGGATTCGATCGTGGTGTGCGGCCGATCGGGCTTTGATCAATCGCAATGACTTTATCTAACAAGGAAAGTCCACTGATTTTTTGAAAAGGTGCGGGTTGAATTTGGGTCGCGCCATTGAGCTCGCGTGCTGCATAAGGATAAAGCGTATCGTTAATTAGTGTTGATTTTCCTGAACCAGACACACCGGTGATGCAGGTCATCAAGCCAATCGGAATTTCAGCATTAACTTCTTTTAAATTATTTCCGCTGGCCCCTTTAATGCGCAGCACTCGTGTCAAATCAAACGCGGCTCGAACAGGCGGAATTTGAATTTTGCGTTTACCCGATAAATATTGACCGGTAATCGAGGCTGGATTATTCATCACTTGTTCTGGCGTACCTTGAGCCACGATAACGCCGCCATGAACACCGGCGCCGGGACCTATATCAACGATATGATCGGCTTGACGGATGGCATCCTCATCATGTTCGACCACAATCACGGTATTACCTAAATTGCGTAGGTGCCGCAAACTTAACAATAAACGCTCATTATCACGTTGATGCAAACCAATTGAAGGCTCATCCAAAACATACATGACGCCGACTAAACCGGCGCCAATTTGGCTCGCTAACCGTATGCGTTGCGCCTCTCCGCCAGATAGGGTATCGGCACTGCGGTCGAGAGTTAAGTAATTTAATCCGACATTCACTAAGAAACCGAGGCGATTACATAATTCTTTTTTGACTTTCGCTGCAATTTCTCCTCGATAACCCGGTAAATCAAGTGTTTGAAAAAAAGCAAAAGCCTTATCGATGGAAAGGCGTGCAATTTGGGGCAGGGTTCTATCAGCAATAAACACATTTCGAGCTTCTTCTCGTAAACGTGTTCCTTGGCAATCTTTACACGGGCTAATACTTAAGTATTTCGCTATTTCCTCACGGATGGTTCCCGAGTCCGTTTCACGGTAGCGTCGCTCCAATATTGAAACAACCCCCTCAAAAGGAGCGCGTTTGCGAACAATTTTTCCTGTCGTAGTCAAATAGGTAAAATCAACGTCCTTTTTTCCTGTTCCCTGCATAATGAATTCTTGAATCTCAAGTGGCAAGGTTTCATAGGGCACATCGGTACTAAAATGATATTGTTCAGCTAAGCAATGCAATAAATTGAAATAATAAGTACTACGTCTATCCCATCCCCGAATCGCACCAGCTGCAAGACTCACCGTGGGGTCTTGAACAATGCGCTTTTCATCAAAAAATTGTTTGACGCCAAGGCCATCACAGCTGGGGCAAGCGCCAGAAGGGCTATTAAATGAGAATAAGCGAGGTTCAAGCTCTGCTAGGCTGTAGCCACATTCAGAGCAAGCAAATTTGGCTGAAAAAACGAGCGACTCCCGGGTAGGTTCGTCCATGAAGGCAATATGAACCAATCCCTCGGTGAGCGAGCAAGCGGTTTCAAGGGATTCAGCCAGTCGTTGCATTGCATCAGGACGCACTTTTATCCGATCGACAATGACATCAATCGTGTGCTTTTTACGTAAGGTGAGTGAGGGCGGGTTATCGAGATCAATCACCTCGCCATTAACGCGGGCCCGTACAAAGCCTTGCGTGCGTAGTTTTTGGAATAGCTCCACATGCTCGCCTTTTCGATCTTTAACAATAGGCGCCAGGATCATCAGCTTTGTTTCAGGCGGCAGTTGCATGAGTTGATCAACCATTTGGCTAATGGTTTGAGCTTCTAAAAGTCGATTATGGTTAGGGCAGCGAGGTTGACCCGCTCGGGCGTATAATAAACGTAAATAATCATAGATCTCGGTGATGGTACCGACCGTCGAGCGTGGATTATGGGAGCTGGCTTTTTGTTCAATCGAGATGGCAGGCGAAAGGCCTTCAATATGGTCAACATCAGGCTTTTCCATGACGGATAGAAATTGACGGGCATAGGTAGACAGCGATTCAACGTAGCGTCGTTGCCCTTCCGCATAGAGGGTATCAAAGGCAAGTGAGGATTTGCCCGAGCCAGACAGGCCGGTAATAACGATGAGCTTGTCACGCGGCAATGTCAGATCAATATTTTTAAGGTTATGTGTGCGAGCGCCCCGTATCTCTATCGTATCCATTAAGTCTCCTCGCTAAATTGTGTGAGGCGCGCATTTTAACATTTTTAGGGGGCATGGTGCAAATTCGAACAGTGTGATTTCATGGATGCCTTTGTACATTACTCATAGTATTAAAAGTTCTTAATGATTTTAAGACTTCTTAATTGTCTTAAGACCTTTTAATACATTATCACCAACTTACTTGTTTATGGGTAAAGTGGCCACTAATTCAGGCTTGATTAACAAGGCTGTCATTAAAAGTGACAAATATAATGGCCAAACCTGTCATTTGTAATGACAGGTTTGATGCGCTATACTGTCAATACAAATGACGAGAGTATAAATGATGGACAAGGCGATATTAACAGAAATTGTACAAGAACAATATCAAGCGCTACAGAATACGGCGCCTGGTGTGCAACGGGAATGCTTAACCGAAATATTAGATGTATTAAACTTGCCTCACATTATTGCTATCACGGGGATGCGCCGATGCGGCAAATCAACTTTAATGTTGCAGGCTCTGCGGCAAGCGTTTGCTGATCAAGTTTATTATCTTGATTTTGAAGATGAACGCTTAATTGATTTTTCAGTCAATGATTTCAACCTATTATATGAAATATTTATCGAGCTATTTGGCGAAAAAAAAATTTTTTTCTTCGATGAGATTCAAGTGGTTACGCAATGGGAAACATTTACACGTCGGATGTATAAATCAGCCAATAAATTTGTCATTAGCGGTTCAAGCGCTGACTTGCTCAGTAGTGAATTAAGTACTAAATTAACGGGTCGTCATATAGTTATTGAGCTATTGCCTTTTTCTTTTCGAGAATACTTACGTTTTATTAATAACGAAATCGATATCAATAAACCCATTTTAACTAAAGAACGCGCATTGCTAAAAGGTATTTTTAATCAATACATGCAAGATGGCGGAATACCAGAATATTTACAATATAAAAACACCATTATTATTAAAAACATTTATGAAAATATTTTGTACAAAGATGTTATCGTTCGCTTTGAGATTAAAGCGGTAAAGGCGATAAGAGAGTTATCCCTATGGTTGTTAAGTAATCCAGGGGCCTTGATTTCATATAGTAAATTAAAAAATATTTTACAACTTGGTAGTGTAAACACGGTAAAAAATTATCTTCATTATCTTGAAAGTGCTTACCTTATCTTTACGGTAGATCGGTATGCATTCTCAGTGGGTGACCAAGCCGTAGCACAGAAAAAAAGTTATGGCATTGATACTGGCTTAATGCAAACTATCGGCTTTCACTTCTCGAAAAATAGTGGAAAATATTTAGAAAATATTGTTTATCTTGAGTTACGTCGTCGCGGTCGGAATGTTTATACAATCTATTATTACCAAACACAAAATAATCTTGAAGTTGATTTTTGCATACGCAAAGGTAAGAATGTTATTCAATTAATTCAAGTAGCAGAGCATTTAGATGCCGATAAAACGCGAGAGCGTGAAATTCGTGCGTTAACCACGGCCATGTCAGAGTTAAAGCTGAAAGAAGGATGGATTATTACCTTAGATAAAACAGAAACCATACAAATTGATGGTTTGACCATACATTGTCTATCGATTGTAAGTTGGTTATTGCAATCGTAGACATTTTTTGTTATAACTTATCCTCTTTATTATTTATATCATGAAATAATAATTGCCAAATGTGCATTTCGATACGAAATAGAATTAACCTGACTGTGCGGTTTTAAAATGAAAGAAAATATACATGATGACTATATGAAATATATGGGGGAGCATCATCTTAAATCGAAAAAAAAGAGAGGGTCGGTACCTGCGTCACAATCTAATAATACGATTAATCCTGCAGCTTCTCCGAGTGCATTAAAAAAGTTTTTTAATGCGCCTATATCGAACATACCTACAGCAACAGAGCCTCAAACGAGAGAGTCCATGGATATAAAACCCCAAATTAATAGAAGTATTATGCCTACATTTGCACACATACCTCCAGACTCCCCTTCTATTCAATATATAACAGAATTTTCTACTCAAGAGATTAATAATAACCAGATAACTGATGATGAGTTAAATCAAAATATTATCATAGAAGAAACTGAGCAAAACGTATCGGCAACTAAGGACGAAATGAGTGATATTGAAAACCTAATTCGGGGAAAAAAATATCAAGAAGCAATTGATAAGTTAAATGAATTTAAAGACTGGCACAAGTATAAAATAGATATTGATTTTAAAATTAATGTGCTTGAAAAATACCAGGAGTTGTATGCTCTATTAGAAATGCCAAAAAAAGCGCTCGATGTGTCAAACGCTAGAACACGAGCAATTATTAAAAAGCATTACAAAGGTAACGAATCTACACTAGAAAAATTAATGCGAATTGAAATAAATTCAAGTATTGATCAATGTTATCCAAATGTAAAAGAAGAAAAAAATCATATTAACCCACTTGATGTTTATCAATCAGGAGATTTTTTGGTTTATAATCTTTCTAAAGAAAGAATTAATGATTTTTTGGCTTCAAAAAATAAAAATTTGGAAAATTTATTTAAATCTTATCAACAAAAAAATCAGGAAATTGAGAAAAAAGAAACAGAACTTGAAAAAATGAAGACTGTTATTCAATCTTTGACGACTGTTCAAAATGAAATGTTGGCAAATTTTAAACAACAAAAAAAACATTTGTTAGAAACATATAAAGAATTGTGGGGAGATATTGAATCGGATGAATCGGATATTGAAATTGACTTGCTGAGAAAAGACAGAAAACGTATCGAAAAAATCCAAAATCAAGCTGAATTACTCAAAAAAGAGGAAGATGCGCTTTTCCGTTTATATAAAAATCAAGCCCAAAAGGTAGCATGGGATCTGGAGATAAAACGTCAACACAAGGTTGAAATGAACTTTTTTGACTCAACTAAAATAACTGATGAAAATCCAAAGAATATGGCGAAAACAATAGGAAAATCAAGGTATTCGCCTGATTGTAAACAATCGACTCCGGCATTGATCAATATGACTGGCCTTTCTGCTCGTTGCTTAATCAACGCAGAGCGGTTAATGTTAGAACTTAGCCTGAGCATTCAAAACCGAAAAGAAATTGCTGATCTTTACAATACAGCCTCTTACAGTCCAGGCATCAATAATAATCCAGTTTGTCGAAGTGCTGAACCCGATGAAACCATTCAATATGATGACATTTTGGTTAACTATCAAGTTAAAAAAAATACAAAATCAAAAAATCATTTAGGAAATGGCGAAATCAAAAAATTAGGTGATTACCCTAATAAAGTAAAAAAAACATTAGAGGACATAATTGGCACTAATGCTGAAATTAATAAATCGATCACGTCCTTAATTATGTTGGCATTGAGTGATGGTCGCCCGATTACATCCGATGATTTAAAAAAAATATTCAAAAATGAGTCAAATGAGCATGACTATGAGTTAACGTTAAAAAAATATTCTGAATTTTTGATGCGACTCATCATTAGTCTATTAAGAGAAACGTGTCGAAGAGCCTCACCTCAAGAAAAAAGGCATGAAATTCCCTATGCAGTGTTGATTGCTCGAGGTTTAATCCTCGCTTACGAAGGCGTGATTGGTTTGACCGATCTTTTCGAAGAGCATTCCGCAGAACGATATCACGCGGAAAGCCATCCTTTAACAACACCCTATGGTTCGATGTATGGTATTTTTACAGCACCCAAGGACGACCCCATTGCGAAAGGAGATAATATAGCGAAAGTGCATCTAAAAGCGCAATTTATTAATCAAAAATATACTGAGCATAGTTTGAAAAAAAATAATATTGCTGACGATCCGACCAAAATTTTTGTGCTATCCCGTGATGAGATTTATGATGAGTTAGTTGCAGTGTTCGACGGAAAGGATATTGCCATCAAGGACGGGTATTCTTCAGACGAGATGTATGAGAGACTTACTCTCTCATAGGTACCTTGGCTCAGAGGGCGGCGCTAAAATTGTACATAAGTTTTTATATTTCAACATAAATTAATGCATGATAATTTGTTATTTCTATGATAAGATGACCCACACAAAATTTTGAGGAGCATGATCATGGCTAGAGGTGTGAATAAAGTTATTTTAATCGGCAACTTGGGTGCTGATCCAGAGGTTCGTTATCTTCCTGGCGGCGATGCCGTGGCTAACCTATCGATTGCGACTAGCGAGAGCTGGAAAGACAAACAAACCGGTGAAATGCAAGAGCGGACCGAGTGGCATCGCGTAGTCTTGTTTCGCCGCTTGGGTGAAATTGCTGGCGAATACCTCAAAAAAGGTTCGAAAGTCTATATAGAAGGACGTATACGTACGCGTAAGTGGCAAGATGCGGCTGGACAAGATCGCTATATGACAGAAATACACGGTGACGAACTTCAAATGCTTGATGCTCGCAATGCTGGTGGTGGCCAATCGAGTAATCAAGATTATGGTCAAATGGGCTATGCTCAGGGCAGCAGTAGTGCGCCTGCTTCGGCGTCCAGAGCAGCGCCAGCCGCTAAAGAAATAGCCTCGGCGCCTGATTTTGATGATGATATCCCTTTTTAAATCTCTGTACCGGATAATTTTGGGGCGTAGCCCTCAATCCGCGTGCACCGAGGGTTTTATAGTTTACGATGATTGTTAATCGATGCCCTCAAAAAATGAGAGGATCTTTTCGCGGACTGAGGGGCGAACACGTGTCTCCCCTCAGTGCGCGCCAAGACCGCAAAAGGGTTTATATTCGTGAGCGCGCATTGAGGGCTACGGGACTGAACACGTGTCTCCCCTCAGTGCGCGCCAAGACCGCGAAAGGGTTTATATTCGTGAGCGTGCATTGAGGGCTACGGGACCGACATGTGTCTCCCTTCAGTGTGTGTCAAGATCGCAAAAAAGTTTATAAAGGATTAGGAGTGTTAGCGTGAGTTTTGAAAAACCTCTTCAGAAATCTCTGAAAACGCGGTTTATTTTGGCCGTTGCGGTCCTGCCTTTTATGGCCGCTTGTACCAGTAAAAAAGTGCCCCCGCCCATGTTGGCACCGGTTGCAAATTCCGTTCCTGTTGCAACAGTATGGAATAAGCATGTTGGTGCCAGCACTAAGCTTGATTTAACCAAGTATGTGCCTGCGGTTGATGGTAACCAATTATTTACGAGTGATACCCATGGAAACATAGACGCTATTCAGGTGGCGACAGGTAAAACAAGTTGGCATATACGGTTGAAACAAGGAGTAAGCGGCGGTGTGGCTGTTGGTGCAGGCGCTGTTTATGTACCCACTAAAGATGGCCATATTTATGCGTTAAATGAGCAAAATGGTCAAACGCTCTGGCATAAAACCTTGCCTAATCAATCGAATACAGCACCGACGTATGCCAGTTCGCAGGTTTATGTTAAAACCATCGATGATAAATTAGTGGCCTTGAGTGCGAGCACAGGGCAAATTGCTTGGTCTTATGATGAAGGTTCAACAGAATTGCAGTTATTAGGCAGCAGTAGAGCAGCTGTATCAGGCGATATGGTCGCTGCTGGTTTTTCTGATGGTAAAGTTGATGGGGTAAATGCCGCCAACGGTCAATTAATTTGGCAAACCACGGTTGCAACACCACAAGGTTTTTCAGATGTCGATCAAATGATAGGTGTATTTGCGGATCCGATTATTTCAGGTAACACTGTGTATGTGGCCAGTTATAATGGCTCCGTGGCAGCGCTTGATCTTAATTCCGGCGCAGTTAAATGGCAGACGCCGTTTTCCAGTTATGCGAATATAGGTTTGAGTAACGATGCTATTTTTGCTGTTAATCCAGATGGCAAAATTGTTGCATTTAACCGAACCAATGGCGCTATAAAATGGAAACAGGATGCATTGGCGGGGCGTCAATTATCGGGCATTGCAATGGACGGTAATAATTTAGTATTGGGGGATAATCTGGGCAATGTGCACTGGTTATCACAGCAGGATGGGCATTTTGTAGCGCGTACCTCTTTAGGTAAATCGGCAATAGCAATGCCTCCGGTCGTCGCTTCTGGGCACGTCATTGTGCTTGAGCAAGATGGTAATATGGTTGTTTTAAGGTTGGTGCAATGATTCCTGTTATTACGATTGTTGGCCGGCCTAATGTTGGTAAATCAACGCTTTTTAATCAGCTTACCAAAACACGTGACGCTTTAGTCGCTGACTTGCCTGGCGTAACCCGTGATAGACAATACGGTGAAGGCAAAGTCGGTGATAAACCTTTTATCATTGTTGATACCGGTGGTATTAGTGGTGAAGAGTTTGGTATGCATGGCTTAACCAAAGCGCAAGTTAGGCTTGCATTGCAAGAAGCTGATCGTGTTTTGTTTATTTTGGATGCCAAGGAAGGCCTGACCAGTGATGACCGAGAAATTGCAAGAGAATTGCGACAACTCAATAAACCCATTTTCGCGGCAGTGAATAAAGTAGATGGTTCAGACAGTGATTATGCACTGGCTGATTTCCATCAATTAGGCTTTGAGCAACTCTTGCCAATAGGGGCTTCGCAAGGCCGTGGTGTTGCTCGTTTGGTCGATGCGTTGATGGATGGCATTGAGCCTGATCCTGCGGAGCTGCTTTCTGACGAAGAGGCGGGTGTTAAAGTCGCCATCATCGGTCGTCCAAATGTGGGTAAGTCTACCTTAGTTAATCGAATCTTGGGTGAAAATCGTGTGATCACTAGTGATGAAGCTGGTACAACACGAAGCAGTGTTTATATCCCATTTGTGCGTCAAGACCAGCGCTATACACTGATAGATACTGCTGGCGTGCGCAGGCGGGGTAATGTCATTGAGGCGGTCGAAAAATTTTCCGTAATTAAAACGCTGCAAGCCATCGAAGCTTGTCACGTGGCCGTATTGGTCGTGAGTGCGCGTGACAATATTACTGAGCAAGATTTGCGGTTGCTGGATTTTATTTTGGAAGCGGGTAAAGCTGTCGTGATCGCAGTCAATAAATGGGATGATATGGACAGCTATGATAAAGAGCGCGTCCGTGTCGAATTAGATCGCCGAGTAACCTTTGCTGATTTTGCCCGCGTTCATTTTATTTCAGCCTTACATGGTAGTGCAGTCGGGGAGCTTTATGGCTCCATTATGGAAGCCTATAACTCTGCCATGATACCGTTACACTCGTCTGAATTAACCCGCATTTTAGAACAAGCGGTTGCTGCTTATCAGCCACCAATGTCCCTGGGTCGACGTATTAAATTGCGTTTTGC
>JAIELR010000156.1 GCA_019752835.1 Gammaproteobacteria bacterium
ATCACAATGGCAATAGCACAAACTAATAAGTGTCGATAAGAGGGGGGTAACGGGCGTTCCTGAAGGTACCAAGCAATAAAAATGGGAATGGCGAGTTTCATGATTTCAGAGGGTTGAAAACGAATAACACCTAGATCAAGCCAACGACGAGCCCCTTTACCTATATCACCCACAAATAAAACAGCAATAAGAAGCAAAACGCCGACGATGAATACCCACGGCACCCAAATTTTATATTTATGGGGTGGAATTTGAGCCACTGCAATCATCACGACATAGGCTAAACCAAGGCGGATAATTTGTTGTAAAACCAGATCCTTGTTGCCATTGCTGGCACTGTATAAAATAGCAAGCCCGATGCCAGTCACAATGAGCAAGGCTGACAATAAAAAAGGGTCAATATGAAAACGCCGCCATAGACTTCTGTCCTGCAAAGAGGGGGTGGCGCTTCTTAATAAGCTCGATGGCTGATAGTGTTGTCCGATAAAGCTCATTGTCTGGGCGTTCCTTGTATGGGTGTTCCTTGTATGGGAGCTCCCTGCACGGGCGTTCCTTGTGTAGGCGTATCTTGTATGGGAGTTCCTTCAAAATAATAATCCATAATTTTACGCGTTGTAATTTTTGCATCCATGCTATTTTCGACAACAACAGCAATGGCTATCTGCGGATTATCAACCGGCGCAAAAGCGATAAAAAGGGTATTGTCGCGCAAATGTTTAGCAAGGTCAGCGTTTTTATCGGCGATAACCCCATGGGTGCTAAAAACCTGTGCCGTTCCGCTTTTGCCTGCAATACTATAGGGTGCGTTACCAATAATCGCAGAGGTTCCACCTGGTTTTAAAACGTTAACCATTGCCGTAACGACTAAATCCCACGTTGGAGGGTCTACATTGATAACGGGTAAGGCTTGGGGTTGAATTAGGGTTACATCATCGTTAGCGTCTATCATTTTTTGGACAAGATGAGGTCGATAACCTTTACCACGCATGGCAATTTGGGCAACACCATTAGCTTGTTGCAAGGGCGTGACCAAGTTATATCCTTGTCCAATGCTGCTAACAACGGTGTCACCTAAATACCAGGGCTCGTTTTTTGTTCGTCTTTTCCATTCTGGATTAGGGATCAAACCACCAATCTCTTCATCAACATCGAGGCCTGTTGGTTTACCAAAGCCAAAGTCACTCATAATGTAATTGATCCGCATGATGCCCATTTTCACACCTATGGTATAGAAAAAGGTATCGCATGATACGGTAATTGCTTTAGAAACATTCACGGTGCCGTGCCCACCTTTTTTCCAGTCACGATAAACATGTGAACTATTAGGAAGCATGAAATAACCAGGATCATGTATTTGAAACGTTGGTGTAATAACACCAGAGCTTAAACCTTCAAGCGCCAAAAAGGGTTTTATGGTTGAGCCTGGTGGATAAAGACCTCGAATGGCTCGATTATTAAGGGGATTATTAGGATCTTTTTGTAAAATTTGATAAACCGTATTTTGAATTCCTTGTACAAATAAATTGGGGTCATAGGCTGGATTACTAGCTAATGCAAGAACCTCACCGTTTTGGGGATTAATGACCACGGCGGCGCCATTATTTTGTCCTAAGGCTTGCATGGCTGCTTGTTGTAAGCCACTGTCTATCGTTAGATAGAGATTTTTACCTGAAACAGGCGGCGTTCTTTTCAGTACGCGAACAATTCGACCACTCGCGTCGGTTTCTACTTGTTGATAACCCACGGTGCCATGCAAAACAGATTCGTATGATTTTTCAATACCTAATTTGCCGATAAAATTAGTTCCGCTGTAATTAACAGGGTCGATAGTGGTGAGGTCTTGTTCATTGATGCGCCCAACATAGCCTAGGACATCGACCATATTGGCGCCCAGTGGATAATAACGAATCATTTGTGCGCCAACGACCACGCCAGGAAAGCGATATTGATTGACATAAAAACGGGCTAACTCATCTTCATTTAATTTTAAACGCAGGGATACGGTATCAAATTGCCGATGTTGCTTTAACTGTTTATAAAATGATTTTAAATCATCATTGCTGATGGGTATGATCGTTTGAAGTTCAGCAATAGTTTTCTTTAAATTTTTAATTTTGTCAGGAATAATTTCCAAACTAAAAACAGGAACGTTTTGAGCAATGAGTATTCCTTTGCGATCATAAATCAAGCCGCGGTTAGGCGCGATAGGCAGCAACGTTAGCTGATTTTTCTGGGAAAGGGTCGTATAAAGTTCATGTTGGATAACTTGCAAATAGAATAAGCGGCAAATGAGGATTGCTGCCAAAATGAGCATTAAAAACATGGCGATAAGCAGCCGTCTTTGAAAGAGTTGCTTCTCTAGCTTTTTGTCCTTGAGCGTGAGGCGGTTTCCCATAATTTCAATCTTTTAAATCCGTATGCGGTGTATATACTCAAAGCAATTCGGTTTTTGGCTAGGCGCTTTGGTCGAGAGCCACCGGAGCGTACTTCCTGTACATGACGGTGGTGAGCGACCCAAAGCAACAACGCCAAAAATTAAATTGCGAAGAGTATATTGTATAGAAACATCGAGAATGCTCCAAGCATGTTGACAAACTTTATTAAATGGGCAAATATCGTGGGGCCTTTTCTCATTATTGGATTTGAGATGTTAGGCGCCAAATTAGGGGATGTAGCCATGGATAGCTCACAAAAAAAACAGCATTATAGACCATTATTTACTCTGTTACGCGTCGGTTCAAAGGAATATGCCGTTCTAGATAAAGCACTTGCGAATGAACGAGCTGCCATTTATTTATCGCGAGCCTTGTATTTAATAGACTCTAACGACCCGGCTCGGTATAACAACACGATCAATTATGAATTATTGATTGCCTGCGACTTAGGCTCGGCTGATGCCGCGTTTCTGTTGGCATGTCGCAGTCTTGATCCCATTATTCAAGTCCCTTTTCCCATCGAGGATGCTGTTCTATTTTTAAAATTGGCGGCAGATCGTGGCCATGCAGAGGCTGCTTATCAACTTGCCTCTTGTTACGCTTCGATGGGACAGCACAAAAATACCGAACAAACCTGCGCGCATTATTTTCATCATGTTGACCCTGCCGAACGAGCTCGATTAGCGCAGCATTATTTTGAAATTGCCGCTGCAGCAGGTCATCGTGAAGCGATTGAAGAGTTGGTTATTGCCTATGCCTATGGTAGAGGTTATATCAACAAAGATGCTCAACGATTTGTCGATCTTTGCGAAAAATTGATTACAGAAGGCGACCAATCGGTTGCATTGGGATATGGGGCTTGGCTTACCGGAATGACCGTTGATGGTGATGATCCTCTCCCTGAAGCAATATATTTGCCTAAGGATGGCGCTCACGGGTTAACATGTTTGATCAAGGCGTCAAATGGGGCTGATATTTATTTGGCTCAACATGCTCTTCATCTTTTTTCTCTTGCATTTTATGCTGGGACTTGGAATAGTTTCCCTACGCATTATGTTTCTAAGCAATTGCATGCCGCTGTCGAGGCGGGTAGTCAATTATTAGCGCTGTATTTTGCGTGGTATGCAATTCCCATGCACCGTCGTTGTAGTATGCCTTCTTTTCTTGACCGGCAACAATTAACGCTTTTGGCGAGTTTTGTCGAACAAGACGAGGCAAAAGCGATGGCTTATCTGGATAAGGCGCTTATTGGGCCCAATATTCAACTTTCATCAATAGCTAAAGACTTGCTGTTGCAGGTGTTTAGTTATTCGAGCACGGAAGTTGAGGGGCAGTTTGCGAATTGATGTTACCTAGTTTATGTAGCCCGTATTAAAGCGCTTTAGATGCACGGTGTAGCGGCGCCAATATGCTTGATAATCCCACAAATAGAGATGATTAAAGGATGGCGCGTAATACGGGGGGCAGGTGATTATGCGAAGGCCGACCCCGTATTACGCTTTTATCGTGAGAGCTCTTGTTCGTGCCTCATTTGCAATATCCAAAAACGATACATTCCAAGCGTTATTTCCGCTTTAATACGGGCTACGAGATTATTTATCCCACAATGCTTCAAGTTGATAGAACTCGCGCGTATTAAACTGCATGACGTGAACAATCGCATCGCCCAAATCGACAAGCACCCATTCGCCGTCCGTTTCGCCCTCTACTCCTAAAGGTCGAATCCCTGCAGCTCTTGCTTTTTCTGCGATATTATTCGCGATAGACTTGACATGGCGGCTTGAGTTGCCTGTACAAATCAGCATCATATCTGTGATGCTGGTGCGGGAGCGTACGTCAAGTGCAACGATATCGATTGCCTTCATATCTTCTAGATTATCGATGAGAAATTTTTTTAATTCGTCATATTTCATGGTAGTAACTCGTATAAATGGTGTGTTTTAATATAAGCCAGAACGGTATCTGGCAGTAAATAGCGGGGGCTATAACCCGCTTCCAGTTGACAGCGTATTGCTGTTGAAGAAATATCCAGAGGGGTCACAAACTGTAGAAAAATTTTTCCCGCCAAGGTTTCATGTAAATCCCCATAGTCGAGTGTTTGACGAGTTTTAAGAAATCGTTCTATTTCTGAATCAAGATGCATTTTTTGACCGGCCCGAACGGCAACAACAATATGAGCAAAATCGGGAATGCTGTGCCAATTTTTCCATGTAGCAATATTAACAAATGCATCCGAGCCCATAATGAGGACCAATGGCACATCAGGATGCGTCTTTCTCAAGGCCGTGAGTGTTTCTATCGTGTAAGAGGGTGTTTCACGAATAAGCTCTTGATCACTGGCGACAATGCGGGAATCATCAGCAAGTGCCAGTTGTATCATGGCTAAACGGTGTTGCGGTGCTGCAAAAGAGCGCTCTTTATGAACCGGCGCTTGGCAGGGAATGAGAAGAATTTTTTGAAGATCAATAATCTGAACCAATTCAGTCGCTGTGCGTAAATGCCCAAAATGAATGGGATCAAACGATCCACCCATCACGCCAATTGGTTTTTGAAATGTTGTCATCACATTCCTCCGCAATAAGATAAGCACCATGCCTCAAGCGTTGGCCATAAAGGCAGCATAAGAGCCCCTTTTATAATGGCATCAATATTCGCCGCCTCGCTCAATAAGCGGTGCATCGTTAATGGCGTCAATCGTACTAATGCAGACTCAACCACTCGTTTGCGCACAGGTAAAACCCTGAAGTCGCGAAAAATGATATCTAAACGTTCTCCTTTTTTCAGTTTTGTATGCATTTCATACAGTTGCCGCAGCTCACGTGTCAATGCCCATAATATCAGTATGGGTTCAGTTCCCATTTCATGCAATTTTTGTACAATACGAATACACGTTTTTTGATTGCCTGCATCGCAACTATCCACCAATTTAAAAATATCAAATTCTGCTTGATCGCTAATTAATTCAGTTAAATCAGTTAGTTTAATCGTTGTTTGAGGCTCAAAGAGCAATTTTAATTGTTCGATAATTTGCTTCATGGCCAGCAAGTTGCCGGTATTCTGTTGCATGATCCAATCAAGCGCAAGTGGCTCAATAGAGAGTTGTGCAGCACGTATATGATTTAAAAACCAATTTTTTTGCTCTTGTACGCCCAGTGGCCAAATTTGCATGGTTACCCCAAATGTATCTAGGGCTTGATACCATTTGGTTTTTAATGAAGCAGCGTCAAGACGAGGACAAACAATGAATAAAAGGGTATCGGCATCACGTCGCTCACAAAATTTTTGGAGTGCTTTTGCGCCCTTGTCACCGGGCTTCCCCGTCCGAATATGTAATATATGGAGTTGTCGTTGAGCAAAAAGGGAGTTCGTTTGCGTTGAAAGTAGCCAAGCATCCCAATCAAAATGCGTATCAACGGTACTGATGTGTTTTTCATCAAAGCCATGCTGCACCGCACAGGCGGTGAGCGTCGCTAGACTTTCTTCGATTAACACCACTTCATCACTGCTCAATAAATAGAGAGGGTATACGCGATTTTGCAAATGCCTACTTAATTGTTCAAAAGATAATTTCATGAGGCTGATTTTGGTTTGGGTGGAGGCGACGAATTAATGCTTTTAAGGGCTACTTGTGCATCCGTCGAGCCGAGCTGCGTAATAATCTGATAGACAGCATCTTGTTGCATTTGAGATTGCACGCTTTGCTCAACAGAATCGGTGCTTAATACTTGATTTTGGTTAAGCGAATATTGTTGGGCTAGTCGTACTACTTTTGGCCCAAAAATAGATACGCCTTTGGCGTTGGCCAAGTGGTAGATTATCGTATAATACATAATGTACTGCTCGGTACTGGAGCTTGAACTTTGTGTATAGGAGTTGCTTGAAAATGCTTCACTATCAATGACAAGGGTAAGTGGCGGCTTTTGTATTGCGGGAATTATATTAACCCCCATTTGAGTCAAAATACTCGTTAATAGTTGAGTTAATTTGCCATATGGAGAGGCGCTTTGTATCGCCATTTCATGCAAATTGGAAGGCAAAGGCGGATTTGAACGAAGATGGAAGCCACAACCAGACAGCAGCAGCATAAAACCTGACAACAGTAGCAGTGCAAAAAAATTATTTTGATGAGTCATTTTAGTCATGATAATCACTTAATTACTATATTAACCAATTTCTGCGGAACATAAATTAGCTTCATGCAAACTTTCCCCTGCATGGCCTTAATAATGTCAGGTTGTAATAAAGCAGATTCTTTTATTTTTTCTTCTTTATCATCTCGGTTGACATACATTTCACCACGCAATTTCCCATTAATTTGTATGATCAATTTTTGAGTATCGCATTGTAAGGCATTGCTATCCGGTTTGGGGAATTTAGCATATAAAATATTTTCACCAAAACCTAAATTTCGCCAGAGTTCATGAGTAATATGTGGCGCAATGGGCGCGAGTAAGCGCAAAATAAAACTTAAACCCTCATTTAAGATACCCAATTGCCATTCATCTGCTGACGGATCCAATTTTTCTAGTTCATTTAATATTTTCATGCAACCCGATATGACGGTATTAAATTGTTGTCTCTCATAGTCATAACGAATTTGATTAAGCAGTAGATGATTTTGTCGGCGTAAGTTTTGTGCCTCTGAAGGCGCTTGTTCCCAATTAAGCGTATCGCCGGAACAATGGTGATTCAATAAATTAAAGTCACTTAATTGCGTTTTATGTCGATAGGCAAATTGATAAAGTCGATTTAAAAAACGATGGCTTCCTGCAACGCCAGTGTCTGACCATTCAAGGGATAACTCCGGTGGAGCCGCAAACAGAATAAAAAGTCGAACAGTATCGGCACCAAATCGGTCAATTAAGGCTTGAGGATCGACGGTATTGCCTTTGGATTTTGACATTTTTGCGCCATCTTTTAACACCATACCTTGCGTTAGTAAGTGTAAAAAGGGCTCATCTGAATTGAGTAAGCCTTCATCGCGTAAAATTTTATGGAAAAAACGAGCATAAAGTAGGTGCAAAATAGCATGTTCAACACCGCCGATATATTGATCCACAGGCGTCCAATATTTTGCTCGGTCGTCTAGCATGGCATCTGTTTGGTTATATGAGGCAAAACGTGCGTAATACCAAGAGGATTCAAAAAAAGTATCAAAGGTATCCGTTTCACGCTTGGCAGCGTGACCACATTCAGGGCACGTTGTTTCGTAAAATTCTGGGTTTTCTTTGAGGGGTGAGCCCGGGTTATCTAAAATGACATTAACAGGTAGTCGAACCGGTAATTCTGTTTCTGGCACAGGCACATCGCCACAATTGGGGCAATCGATCATCGGGATAGGCGCGCCCCAGTATCGTTGGCGAGAAACACCCCAGTCACGTAAACGGAAATGAATTTGTGGCTCGGCCTGACCGTTTTGTTTTAAAGCGCCAATAATCGCATCACGCGCGTTGTTTGAGAGCAAACCTGAATATGTATCTGAGTTAATCAGCTTACCATCCTGTGCATAGGCCGCCTTATTAAAATCCCAAGGTTCATTGCCGCTTGTAATAACGGGTTTGATAGGGAGTTTATATTTTTGAGCAAATTCAAAATCGCGTTGATCATGAGCGGGAACAGCCATAACGGCACCCGTTCCGTAATCCATGACCACAAAATTAGCAATCCAAATAGGTAAGGGTGCATTAGTGAGTGGATGAATGGCCAAAAAAGGCGTTGCTATTCCCCGCTTCTCCATCGTGGCCATCTCAGCTTCAGCTACCTTCATATTGCCGCAACTGGCAATAAATTTGCCGATATCGGCATCATGTTTTGCCGCGAGTTTGGCTAAAGGATGTTCTGGTGCAATGGCAAGATAACTTACGCCAAACATGGTATCGGCGCGAGTAGTATAAACTTCAATTGTTTCTTTTTGATCTTTTACTGCAAAATGAATTTGAGCGCCTTCGGAGCGGCCTATCCAATTTCGTTGCATCGTTTTAATTTGTTCGGGCCAACCCGCTAACTTATCTAAATCATTGAGTAATTCATCGGCATAGGCCGTAATTTTAACAAACCATTGAGGAATTTCTTTGCGCTCAATCAATGCACCTGATCGCCAACCGCGGCCATTTACCACTTGTTCATTGGCTAAAACGGTTTGGTCCACTGGATCCCAGTTAACCACGGATTTTTTCTTGTAGACTAAGCCTTTTTTAAATAAACGAATAAAGAGCCATTGTTCCCAGCGATAATAGTCGGGATCACAAGTGGCTATTTCACGGTGCCAATCATACGACAAGCCTAAATTTTTTAATTGTTCACGCATATGGGCAATATTGCGTGTCGTCCACTCATTGGGGGCAACTTTATGTTGAAGTGCTGCATTTTCTGCAGGCAAACCAAAGGCATCCCAACCCATGGGTTGCATCACGTTTTTTCCCAACATGCGCTGATAACGGGCAATGACATCACCCAGAGTATAATTGCGCACATGCCCCATATGAAGCTGTCCGCTGGGGTAGGGAAACATCGCTAGGCAATAGAATTTTTCTTTGCTAATGTCTTCGTTTACATGAAATGAGCGGTGTTCATTCCAGAAGCGCTGGGCATCCTGTTCAATGGTTTTAGGATCGTATTGTGCTTGCATGATATCTATCAATTTATTTAGGGTTCATTAAAGTGGCAAGCATAACCTAGCTGATTAACTTTAACAAGGGAGTTGCCCCTGTATAACCCGTCACGGTTCCCCTCAATACCCCGATCTTATCTGCAGGCAAGAATTTTGTGATTTCACCTTTGGGAGAAATTAAAGCAGTTTCACCGTTATTATTGACCGCTATCATCGGGCGACCCGTTTCCAATGCGCGCATCTGACTCATTTGTAATTGTTGTGAAGCCGCTATCGAGTGATCAAACCAACTGTCATCACTAATGTTTATTAAAATATTCGCCTGTGCCGCTTGATGCCAAATCAGCGAGGGATAGGCCACTTCGTAACAAATGCTTGCGCCAAAGAGCAAATGATGAATATTAATCAAGGGCTGATTTTGGGGGCCTGGCGTCAGCGTGGACATGGGAATATTAAAAAAATTAATGAGGCCGCGCAACGCATGGTCAAAAGGCAAATATTCACCAAAAGGAACCAGGTGACGCTTTTTATAACTTCCTTCTGAAGCGCCTAAGACTAAGATGCC
>JAIELR010000173.1 GCA_019752835.1 Gammaproteobacteria bacterium
GATGCTCTTCTTGTGTTAGCTCAAAGACAGAATATCCACCCTCAAAATTGAGGCGTTTAACTAAGCCCGCTGTTTCAAATTGCGTCAAAACCCGATATACCGTTGCCAAACCCACATCTTCGCCCGAATCAAGTAAGTTGCGATAAACGTCCTCTGCACTGACATGCCGCAGCGGAGAGTGTTCTAGAATTTCTAAAATTTTGAGGCGAGGTAAGGTGACTTTTAACCCAACTTTTTTTAAGTCGTTGTTGTCCATTCATGGCTCCTGTATAATATACCCCTCGCAATTGAATCTGCAGCGTTGTTGCTGCAAATCCAATTGTGAGGGGTATAGACTTCTTTCGCAACTCGAACAACATTATAATGGGAACTAATACCGTAATGCAAAAAAGACTCATTTTCATCTTGCTTTTATTGAGCGCGGCCTTAACTGGCTGTATTAAGCCGTATACCCCTAGTGTGCAGCAAGGTAATATCATCACAGCCGAGAATGTTGCCAACTTGAAGTTGGGAATGAGCGAAGACGATGTGCAATATGCATTGGGTGAACCGGTCTTGCAGTCAACGTTTAATAACGATCAGTGGGATTATATTTATACTTATCAGCCTAAGGATAATGGGCCGGTTGAAGAAAAACGAGTCAGCTTGTTTTTCAACAGCCAAAAAAATCTGGTTAAAATCGACGCGAATTTAACACCGCAGCACATAAAATAATGGTTAAAGGTTGTTGCCATGCTTGAACCTAAGGGTAATTTATATATCATATCGGCTCCCTCGGGAGGCGGAAAAACCAGCTTAGTCGATGCCCTCGTTGCAACGACCCCGGATATTGTTGTGTCCATTTCGCATACCACGCGACCGATTCGCCCTGGCGAGCAAGAAGGGGTTAATTATTTTTTCACCGATCAGGCTCAGTTTCAGAGCATGATTGAGGCTCAAGCTTTTCTTGAATATGCCACTATTTTTGGCCATCATTACGGCACCTCCAAAAAATGGATTGAAGAACAATTAACCATAGGCAACGATATTATTCTCGAAATTGATTGGCAGGGCGCACGACAAGTGAAATGGATGATTCCCAGCAGCATTGGTATTTTTATTTTGCCACCCAGTCTCCAGGCTCTCCAAACACGCCTAACTCGACGCGCTCAAGATAATCCCGATGTCATTGCTCACCGCATGGCACAAGCCAGCCTTGAAATGTCACACTATCAAGAATATGAGTTTGTGATTATCAATGATGATTTTGATCGCGCTTTACTTGAATTAAAATCGATTATTGTGGCAGAAAGACTAAAAATTAAGCAGCAATGCCTCCGTCATGTGGATTTGTTGAATGCGTTGATAGTGGAGGAGTAGGTTATCCCCCAGGGAAAAGCCGCCCAGAGCGCTCTGGGCGGATGAGGGAATCAACTCGAAGCACGCATTTACATGATATTACAACCAACCAATCCAAATCGATTTTCTGCCGATCGTTCCATCACAGCAATATTTTCAAAAATATTAACCTTCGTCAATTCGCAATTCTTTCTCATATGATTAACCGCCTCGCCAGCGAGTTTCAGTACTTCTAATGCAGTACTATGAAAATAACTGGCGCAGGACTCTGGATTTAGGTATTGCTCCTTTCTCCATATAACCGAGATAGATTCTTGAGCGAGAGCTGCTTCACAGAGAAGGGCTGAAATATTATTGATAAAGGGCACAGGATTCCTGATGTCCTGCTCATTAATGGTCATATTAATTATTTCTATATAGGTCGTCGTCATACTCTGGGCTCGATCATAACTTAGTGGCCCGAGTTCTTTGCCTATTTTGTCCTTTATATAACCGAATATAACCTCAGCAACATTTCTCCTTAGAACATAAACAGGTTTGTTTGAGAACCAATTCGCAGGTCTTGGCACTGCCTCGTTCGTTGGGTCATCAATATATGGAACTCCATCCGGGTCTTTTCGTATAGAAGGGTTAAAAACTGTTCCCATAATCTCCTACCTCCTTAGTTTAGTACCGTGAGTCAAATGAGGTATAGGTATAAACTTGAACAGCCACACCTCATTCATAGATAAAAATTCTATCCTAACAATGTAATTTGATCAAGGAGTATATTAACAAAATATTAAGTGCGACGAAATTGATTTTTTTTCGCGCATAAAAATGATAGGGGATTGTAAAATAAGAATAAATTGTTGATTGCGCTTAATGAGGGGGTGTTTTTTGCAGTGAAGGGAACATAATGCCTCTCGAAAAGAGAGGCGTTATTTAAAATTACATGATGGAGCAGCCACCCTCGCTTCTGTCTTCTGGTAGCTGTTTCAGGTTTACGTTTTCATCAGGAAGAGGAAGATCTTCAAAAACATCAATCCGCTCCATTTTATAACATGCTCTTGTAACATTGATTAGTTCTGCAGCCTTCAGCAATTCTGTTTTCGCAAGGCTTTCGCGCTGAATCAAACTTAGCTGTGGTGCTGGTGATGATTTTGGGCGTATATATTGATGATATTTTCCAAAGTCATAAGAGAGATTATTCTGTTGTGCTGCCTGTTCACGGATAATTTCTGAGAGTTTATCAATAATGGGTGTAGGACTCTCTTTATCTGCTTCATTGATTTCCACTTTAATTATGTCTTGGTAGGCTCGACTCATATTTTCTGCGCGTAACAAGCCGAGATCACCAATTTTACCTTCTCTCATTTCTAGATAACGCAATAAAATCGTAGCAAGATTTCTTCTTAGAGCACAAAGAGGGCTAGTTGAGTCCCAATTCTCAGGTTTTTTTATTTTTTTAAGGGGTAGATTTCCTTTCACATGAAGAGTGTTACCCTCCATTATACTCTTTTGAGGAATGGACGCACTATAAAATCGTTGGCCTTTACCCATGGTTTCAATACCTCCTTCAATTATTCGTGTAGTTAAATAAGACATGAAATTTGAGCATTTATATCTCATTTGTGTATGTAAATTGTATCATTGATATATATTTCGGTCAAGGAATATATTAACAAAATATTAAATTGAATTTAAAGCAAAAAGAGTATGATAAATGACTAGAATAGTTGTTTAAAGACGTACAATTTATTATAAATCAATAAATCGCTGTTAAGCGCGAGAAATGATTAAGACTAAAAAGCCCCCTAGTTAATAAGGGTGAAGGGGCTTTTATATTGAATTAATTAAAACTCAAATTTATTTGCTTCATCATTGCCATTATCAACAATCGGCGCTATTGGTTTTGGTGCCACAGATTCTACTGCCGCAATTTTATGATTTCCCCATCCCTTATCGTTGGACAACACAGTTGCATGTGTCATTTTAAGTTGCTCATATTGAGCTTTTACATCATTAGGCGCTGTATTAGGCAGTTTCGCTAGAATATCCGTTTGAGCAAAAGGACATCGTGTGCTTTCAACAATGGGGATATACCCTTTCTCAATAGCCGTGGTAAACATTTTTACAGCCAAGTCTAATTGTTCTTTCTTTTGTTCTGTTGTCAGGTTAGGCGGATTAGGCAGCGTCACTTCCATCAAGGGCGCTTCAGTTGGCTGTACACCAGTAACCTCAAGCATTGCCTCGCGGATAACGAGCTTATCCAAATCATCCTTTTCTGCTGTGACGGCATTTGTTCTCGGATTATAAGTAAACGTACCTTGTTGAGTCGCGTCAGTAGTATTGTGTAAGTTAACTTGATACAGCGGAGACATCGGATCTCCTCTGTAGATAGTTGTCACACTACAAGAGAGAGGGAGAAGGTTATTACGCTCATCCCTCCATGTATAGAGCTGTTGCACGCGGGTATCTACCAGCTGTCGCTGCGCAGGACTTAGCACAGGGCTAAATCCTGCGCCACCTATAGGATTGGGTTGTGGAATAGGAGGCACTATTGGTACCAAAGGAATACCTATTTTTTGGGTGATAGCGGTTAAAGCTCCATTGAAGTCTACATTCGGAAATAATTTTTCAAAATCAACTTTCTTGAGGCGAAGTTTTGTTTGGCCTGTGCTTCCAAGATCAATGCCAAATAAGCTCCTGTAGGCATTGGCCTCTGCTACGGATAAGCTCATCTCAATATATTTGTCGTCTTCTTTGCGGCCGCCTTTTGCGAAGTTAAGGCGTGTCTCGGCACTTGCGCCGGGAGCAAAATATTGGCTGGCAAGCCGCGCTTGAATAATAGGCTTAGCTAGATCGCTTGTCGTCGGATCACGTTGGTTCATTTTAAGGGCGAGTAGGGCGCATTGCTCATTGCTCAGGAGGAGTGAGTTATTTGGGCCTTCATCTAACGTAAATCCGCAGCTAATCAATATCGCCTGCTTGAATGTGTCTCGCGCAGCCTCGTTGTCAAAATTTAGTGTAAACCCAGTGTCTGCCTCATTTAGTGTGAGTCGGTCCGCTGTAAAGGGGGTTGTATCAACTAATGCTTGTAAATAGGGTTCTTGAATCCGTTGTTCAGTCAGACGGAGGCGATCGCAAAAAGTATTTAAATTGTTCAGTGTTGATTCGCTCATATTCTTGAACATGATACGAGGATCGACATTTAGGTGCGTTAATTTATTGAACTCGCTGGGGCTGAGTAAGAGTCCAGTGTGCTTTATACCCGCATCGTCGCGAGTGTACGTTTGAGCAGAAATATTAAAATTGAGCATTAACGCGTTAGCAATGTTGGTTGTATTCTTTGTATGATAAAGTAGAGCAGCGTTAGCGCTAGCATCATCATCTTCATCTTCATAATACTGATTATCCAAAGAGTGGAGCGATATAAATATGGAATCATTACTTGCTAATAGCTCTGGTTCAATAACTCGTCCGTCAGCATCTTTGCCAATTTTCTCAAAAAGAAATTCTTCAGCACAGCGATTGTGAAGAGTCTGAGGACTAATCCCTGGAACGCCCAATTTGTCGTTAATGATCTTCAAAGTGTCATCGTTAAAAAAGAGGCTGCCATCCCTGATTGTGAATTTTTTTGGATTAATGCCAAGCAAGGTCATACCGAATATGATAAGTCCCGGATCTTCATTATTATCTAGCTTCCAGCGAAACTCCCCCGGTACTTCACCATTTTCAATGTTTTTAACAACATTATCTGACGTCAACATATCTGTAAAATCGTGATGCACTTTAGTTTCAGTCAAGGTTTTTAGGTGAGGAAGTGTTTTAACTAACTCAAGGTAATGCCTTAAATTAACCGTGATTGTGGCGGGTAGTTTTCCCTGTACGGGTGGCTCTCCCCGTTGTGCGGGTTGAAGTGTCAATCCATTTCTATTTAAGCCGAGTAACCCAATTGCGCTTTGAGCTCTTTGTTCATGAGGTAGGGTAATTGGTAGGGTAATTTGCATTGTACCCCTTTCTTTATCAAGTGTAACCCGGTCCAAGAGCTCTGCCGGTTCAAAGAGTTCATTTAGAAAGATTTTATCTTGTTTTATCTTTCGCTCGATTAACTCGTCGAAATTTTTGGGTCCAGAATCAAATAGCCCATTTTTAGGACGGTTTTTTGTAGTGTCACGGAGAAAAGGAGTAATGTCGTCCTCAGCATTGAAAGTCAATACACGGTCTGCTAGTGGAGTAGCATCCTGTCTCTCGTCTATACTAGCCCAAATAGTTTGAAAATCTCCCCGTCTACCAGGGTTGTCGTCCTGATTCCTAATTAAAATACCTGTGGGTGTATTATTCAGAAAACTAACCTCATAATCACCCTTTTTAAGAATCTGCGTTAAGCCAGAAAGTGGACTCAGTATAGGCATGGAACGAACCTCTCGTTGTTAATTACGCTATATGCACGTCATTTGTTACTTTTTCTTTCCATATTCTAGCTCAGTAACGAACAACACGCCTCAGGATTTGTTTTCTCTCCAATTCTGCCCAACAAGGATAGGCGATTTTGGAGTCAAACTCTAAGTACGTTTTGTGTAAATATAACACATTAATGGGTTAATTAATATTTTTTCTTCTTAAGTGTAGGATATTTCCCTCTTAAAGTATTTAATGCTTGACAAAAATAAAAAGCCATTCCTTTGGTGTGATTTATTAATATATAAAATATGCAATAATTGATATTCAACAATGCGATTGGTATACTGCACATGCAATCTACTGATGCATATCCATATAAAGTAAACTTTAGCCCGTCAATACAGGATTATATCGTGGGTATTATCCGCACACAGCACGACAAGTTCGTTAAGTCCATGATGCAACACCCAGAGGTTGCCAGAGATTTTTTCAACGCTCATTTGTCGCCAGAAATACTTGAGAAAATGGATTTATCGACCATCAAAATGGAAGCCGTTAGTTTTATTGATCCAGAGCTTCGAGAGCATGAAAGCGATTTAATCTTTAGTACCGACTTGGTCAACAAAGAGAAAGCCTTACTTTACGTTCTCATCGAACACCAAAGTAGACCTGATCGCCTGATGGCCTTCAGAATGCAGTTTTATTTGATGCAAGCATTAAAACGTCACGTCATCCAAAACAAAGGCAATCCGTTACCTCTGCCCTTGATCTGGCCTGTGTTGCTATATAATGGTAAGCGACCTTACCGCTACAGCCGAGATATGTTTTCTCTCTTTGGTGACTTAGAGCCACTGGCGCGAAAGGCCTTTTTAGAGCCCTTTACGCTAATCGATGTAGGACAAATTCCAAAAGAGGATATTCGCAAGCATCAATTGGCTGGGCTGATGGAGCTAAGCCTTTGCCACGCCGATTTGCGCAATTTGGTGGACGAAATGAGCCAGTTTGGGCTTATTTGTCAAGATCTACGCATTGAAATTACTCACGAAATTGTCGAGGTTGTGGTACAATACTGCATGAAAAAGCGCAAATTTAGTCCAGAACAAGTTGGCGAATATATTCAAATTATTGAACAAACCTTACCAGAGAACACGGGAGAAGTCGCGATGAATATTGCACAAGCCTTTGAAGCAAAAGGTAAAGCAGAAGGTGTGACCAATGCTCTTTTGGCAATGGAATTATTAGAGCAAGGCAAATCCTTAGAGGAAGTAGAGAGGCAGACAGACATTAGTATTGAAATACTCAAAAAAATGAGTGCGCATTTGTCTCATTGACCTTACCAGAGAATGTAGGAGAAATCGCGATGAATGTTGCACAAGCCTTTGAGGCAAAGGGTAGGGCAGAAGCTAAAGCAGAGACCATGAGTAAAATATTATGTGTTATCGAAATGTTAGAAAATGGTGCATCGATTGACAAAATCGTGAAAGAGACCGACTTTACTAAAGACGAGATTAAAAGCTTAAAAGAGGCTTTGCTGTATTAACCAATAACGGCTTTTTTCGCATTAGTGAAGCGTAGCGCAGTCCAGGAGCACTCCGCAGATTGCGCTACTTTCATCTAGCCTACGGTAGAGCTACCTCATGCCGAAAATTAAGTTTTTCAGCTATTTGAACCATTTTTCGAGCAGCTCGCACCAATACTGAAAACGTATTGAATAAATGGTCATTAATTTCATCAGGCAATAAGTCATAAGTGACTAAGCAAATTGAATTAAGCAAATAAATTAAATCCATGAATTCAATACGCAAATCCTTATTTTTATATTATTGAGAAGTTAGATTGAGGCGGGTCTATCAAGAAAAAGTAATGTTCGCTTAAAAGAGGACACTAGAATATCATTCTGATTATATACTTGGTGTTTTAAACATCCTAGATTAGTTAATTTTTTTGAAAAATGATTATCTGGCATGTCAACTATTGTTTTAACATAAATGGACTCCATTATTTTAGTGGGTTTTAAAAAACGCACATCATCCATTGCTATTACTGTGCGCACGCTTCCCGCAATGAGATCATCTGCGAGGCCAATGGTAATGCTCAATAACAGAGGTGCAGGTATAATGCGCCAGCCCAAAGCATGTTTTTCTGCAAACGTACTATCTGTAAAAAGAGGATTAGTTAATCCTGTTATTTTAATAAAAGAAGTTACATCGGTATCTGTAATAAGTCGTCTTTTACTAAAAAAATGGTCACCTGCGACTAGATCTTGGTAGTATAAAATTGTTGCTTCTTTTAAGGTACTCATAAAATTATCTCTTTATTTTTCATAATATTTATCCTGAAGTGTATCTTCATTTCCAAAAATCCTTATTAAATTGGACGGGTTGATTATACGATACGATTTTTTTTGGCCGACCATAATAAGATATGCTTCAGTATCAAAAAAATCAATTAGGAATTGGCTATTGAGGGTGGGTTCCATCAGAGGGAGATAACCATTCTTTGATAAAACACGAATAAACATTTCGTACTTCTAAATTTGGCATTTGAAGTGTACATAAGAATAAGCCATCGTCAGTCAATTGTGCAGAAACGGCTTTAAGGTACCCGGTCATTAGTAAGAAACTCCAAATAATTGTTTCATTATTATTTAACTCAGAAAATGCAAATGCATCTGTTAATGGAATGTCAAAGGTATGGCCTGCCAATAAATGCTCAAAATCATGTTTAAAATTCACGCTGGATTCAAGCAATAGTTTTTTCACTAAGTCATTCTCACTCGTATTGCTCCAATACGGTTGGCATTGACCCTGGTTTTTGATGCAATGAACGATTGACCATGGATTATAAAGCTCAACACCGTCAATTTGATAGCCATTGTACCAATGTTTAGCGTCATCTAATCGATTTGAAAGTCCTGATTTCTCAAACAATGTTTTGATTTCAGGCGCAGTGAATCCAAAATAAGAGCAATAGTCTTTACTGAACACAGAATACATTTGGATATTGTTCAATTCTGTATATAAGTTTTCTTTGGCAATGCACAAAATCCCTGTTAAAACAGCCTTTTCAAGATGTAAGTTACTTTTTAAAACGGGCGATAAAAAGCCTCGGACAAAATCGAGGGCTTGCTCATAATATCCATGCAAGTAAGCGGATTGTAAAGGTGCATCATATTCGTCGATGAGCAGAAAGGGTTTTTTGCCATAATGAGTATGTAAACATAAAGTTAAAAACTTTAATGATTTTTTGTAATCTATTTCATCGGCTGTACCCAACATTATTTTTTTAAAATCGTCTTTTTCATAATCGTTTAGATGAGGTGAATTCAGCACAAAACGATGCTCTTGATAGAGCTCTTTGATAAAATAAACGAAGTTTATATAAAAACTTGCGTAATTGGATTGATTTAAATCTTTGAGCGAGATAAAAATAACGGGATGTTGGCCTTGATGCGCCATGGCTTCAGGAATTTTTGTGATTTCAAGGCCATCAAACAAATTTTTCGTGGAAGCTCTCAAGACTTCAGGCGCAAAAAAATATTGAAGCATGGACAGATTAAAGCTCTTTCCAAAACGGTGAGGACGTATAATTTGGATGACCTGATTGGGATCGGATAATATGGCTTGAATAAACAAACTTTTATCCACAAAATCAAGTTGCTTCTCAACGACAGAGCCAAAATCATCGTAACCGACAAATAATCGCACAATTGTTCCCCACATGGAAAAAAACCTCAGGTGCCCCAGTATTCAAAAGCCGAGGGATATATACTCTGCACACTTCAATTCTGACTCGGGCCATCCATGGCCCTCACCCCTTCGGGGCGGCTTGCAGCCGTCAAAATTGGCTTCCCTGCCAATT
>JAIELR010000208.1 GCA_019752835.1 Gammaproteobacteria bacterium
CGCAGAGCTGCAAGAAGCGCTTGGCGTTTTGAGTCAACGCAATACCGCAGGATTTTCCAGCGGCTTTGAATTTGCCAAAGAGCAAGCAAAGACTGCAAATCTTGTGGGGCAGCTTGGCGATCTCACTGATTCTCAATTGACCATTGAAGAACGTAGCCTGAAGCAATTGCAGGATCAGCAAAGGACATTACAGGACGGGTTTCAAAATGAAATGGAACGGTTGGATTCATTAATTGAACAAGCGCAACTTGAAATCAATTCAATCAATGGTCTGAATACATCCATCCTGTCTCTGACCGATGCAATCAAAAATTTCAATCTAGCCTCATCTCAAGGCGGTGGTGGTGTGATTGGTGGAGGAGCAACATCCGGAAATCCAAACATATCCAATCAGAAGATTATTGATTTCTTCAAAGTTCCAAGGACGCCATTTGAGATATTCAAGGCTGCAACTGAAAACGGCGTAACCTCTCAGCAAATAATTAACACGGGCAGATTCACCCAGGCCGAAGCGGATAAGTTTTTCCGTGATAATCCGGATATCCCAAGATTCGCAAACGGTGGATATCACCGTGGCGGGTTGCGCATTGTCGGAGAGCGTGGGCCTGAATTGGAGAGAACGGGGCCAAGCCATATTACCAGCAATAATGATCTTAAAAAATCCATTGGAAATGATGATGTAGTCGCCGAGGTCAAGTTGCTGCGTGGTGAAATGAACAAGTTGAATAAAACATTCGACGCCATTACTCAGAACGGCACGGCAATCAGAACCAAGACTGTCGCATGAAAGCATTCATTCCGCTTGAAATAACTGATGCCATGCTGATCAGCAGCACCATTGCTGAGCCTGACGAATCCGAGCCAGCATACAATGTCGCCACATCCTACGCGGAGTTTGCCCAGGTTAGCGTGGTGGCTGCAAATAGTCACCTGGTCTATGAATCGCTAGTTTCCGGAAACGTCGGCAACCCGGTAACGGACGAAACTAAGTGGATATTGAAAGGCAGCACTAACCGGTTCCGCATGTTTGACTACAACCAGGGCAATCCTAGCGTCGGACAATCGCCCTTAACCGTGGTGTTGCGGCCTGGAAAGCGGATCGATGCGCTCATGCTCGATGGCTTGAAGGCATCCTTGCTGGATATCACGGTGCGCAATGGTGTTGATGGCGATGCAGTCTACACGCTGGATGGTTATTTACTATCCCGCAATGTAAATACGTTCTACGAATATTTCTTTGCCCCGTTTATATACACCAAGGCTGTTGCAACGTTTCAAATCCCACCGGTTCCCGATCCGGTTATTTATCTGACCTTATCGGATCCTTCCGGTTTGGCGGAGTTGGGGCGATTTGCTGTTGGGCAATCGGTGCATCTGGGCCATATTCAATGGAGCCCGATTGTGGATTCCGATAATTACAGTCAAATTGATTGGGATGAATTTGGAAAATCGACATTAACACCGGTACCCAGCATTCCGACTAACGAACTCAAAGTAGAAACAGATAAAGTAAGGCTAAACGCCGTGCGTCAATTCCGTGACCAGGCCAATGCTAAAGCCGCAGTCTGGTCAGGTATGGATGATTTAGTCCATCCCTATCAAGAATCCTTGATTCTGTTTGGCGTTTATCGCAGCTTTCAAATAGACATCAGCAATCAGGCGCTTGCTGTAATAAACCTATCACTAAAAGGTATTTAACATGGTTGCACAGATCACGCTATTCTCAACCCCACTGCCAAATACTTATGACCAAACAGCGGAGGAATTCGAAGCTTCTGCAAACACGCTGGTTAGCGAACTTAATCCGGCATTCTTGCAAGCTAACGCGCTTGCGTTAGAAGTTAATGAACTGGCATTAAACGCCGAAGCAGCGGCGGGCGAACTTGCAAATACTGCCTGGGTATCTGGAACAACGTACACCGCAGGCCAGGTCAGATACAGCCCGATTGATTCTCTAATGTACCGCAGAAAAACCAATGGCGCCGGCACAACTGATCCCAGCCTTGATACGACCAACTGGGCATTGCAAACCAAGACGGTGCCGGGTGGGTCTGATACGAGCAGCAATGCTGATGATATCGCTCTGACATCAACCAGCGGCAGATTGCAGATCATCGGCATGACCTCAGCCAACAAGAAAGTTACTTTGCCATCTGCCAATACGTTGGCGAAAGGTGTGCCGTTATTCGTACTGAAAAATTCCGGAAACTACCGTTTTTCAGTGCATAAAAATGGCGGCGTGTTTATTTGCTATATCAATCCGGGGCAAGTTGTGTCGTTCGGATGTTCGGATATCTCCACCGCTGCGGGTGTTTGGGCTATTAATGGCGAAGGCATAGAGACAATCTACAGCGGCAATTCACCGGAAGTATTAAACTCTGTTGATTCCCGCTTTATATCGGTTGCGATGTTGTCCGCAACCAAGGCAATTTGTGCATTCAAGAATAATTCAACCGGGTTTCTTGAGGCAGTCATATTAAACTTTGGATCAGAATCCGGGGATCCATTGCCAATTAACGGTGAAGCAGTTCGCAACATCAGCATTGCGGCTTTGTCATCCAGTAAGTCCGTCGTTGTTTATCAGCTTAATGCGGTGACCACTATTAAAGGTTATGTATTGGATGTATCCGGAAACACAATAACTCCAGGTACGGTTAGAACAATAGTAACCAATGCCAGCAATGGTACCAACGGTATAAGCTTGTGCGCTCTTTCATCCACGCAGTTACTGTGTTTATATTTTATGGCGGGGGCAACGACTCCTCGGGAAAGAATTCTTGATATCTCAGGGAGCACAATAGCGGAAAGCGGTGAAGTGGTTGCTGATACATCGTCAATAGATTCTTTATCTGCGCCTTACTTGGTTGGAAAATCGATCAGTTCAAGCAAAGCATTGCTTGTATTCGTTGGGCCATCTTCTCAGACAACAATGCGGCTCCAATCGGTAACTGGTTCAACGCCAGCACCAACAGGCTCCGTTTTGTCTATTTCACAATCGGGTGGTGTGCAGCGTGTCACGTTTATTGTCTGCATCATGAATGCCAATCGGGCGGTGATTATCAAATCAATCGATCGTACTTATGGCGATGCCATTGCATATATAGTCGACATCTCCGGTACCACTCCAGTGTTAATCACGAGCAAGCAGATAACTCTTGATCTGATCGGACCCAATGCAAATTTATCAGCGGCGAAACTGGATTCTAGTCGCATTTATTTAACCTGGACGGGTGGGGGTAGCTTAGGCGTTGATTCGCTAGTGTTAACGCTAACCAGTGATGATCGTATCGTGCTTGGCAAAATAACCGAGCGGCACGAGTCTGGTGTTACTGAGTCGCCCTGGTACCTCGCTTGCGATGCGCTGGATGCATCCCACGTTATGCAGGTATCGCGCAATGCCTCAACTTTCCTGAGCGCTAAAACAATCGAGATTTCGTAATTTTACAGGTGACAACATGCTGAATAAAGAAAATCCGGGATGCCCATATTTGACCGCTGCAGATATCGAGACGGTTGCCGAAAGGGCTGCTGATAAAGCGGTCAAGAAAATCACAGATCAAGTTTATTTGGAAGTGGGAAGAAGCGTGGTCAATAAGTTTTTGTGGGCAGTGGGCGCGATAACTGTGGGCTTTGTCCTGTGGCTGCACTCAAAAGGGTTCATCTAGTTAATTATTCGGAACATCAAGCAAACAAAAGCCAGCTCAATGCTGGCTTTTTTGTTTTCTGAAACAGGTTTCAATTTAAAAAAGGCGAAAGTAATGGCAACTTTAGTGGAAAACATATTACGCAAAGCGGTTGAAGAAGGTTTCGTTCGTTATGAAGATGGCAATTTCTACGACAAGAATGATCAGATTATTTCGGTTAATCAGGAACCGGGTTCTGGGGTTAGTAGCAATATGATTCCATTCATTGCCTATGCTTCTGCGCCTGATGGAACAGACTTTACGTTAACAAACAGTAATACGCTTGAATACACGGCTTTCAAGATTGCCGCAGCCGATGCGGTATTGGTTGCAGCTGACTTCACAGGACTTTGGTTTCATCGTAAAGGCTTGCCGGGAGCAAGCATACCTGGCGCAAATGGTGTGGATGGAAGGAATGGCGGCTTCCCTTGTGTTTACAGTAGCGATACAGCCGCAACCGCACCGGCGCAAGGTACGGTTAAATTCAATCATGCAAACCCCGCTCTGGCGACAGAGATGTACATCAATTCAATCTCACCTTCCGGGACGGATCTGACCGGGGTTTTTGATGAAATTCCTGCTGGTGCAAAGTTTGTGCTGGGCGCTGATTCTCCAAGTGGCACATCGCTTGCCGTTTTTAGTTTCGACACCACACCTACGGATAACACTGGATGGTTCACGGTAGAAGTAACGAGTTTGTCTATTTCTTCAGCGTCATTCGTCGACGAAGATACCTGCGTATTCCATATTATCGGAACCAGCAATATCAATATTGATCCTGTCACCGGCAGGTTAATGGTCAATGGTGTTGATAAGTCCGGCACAACTGCTGTTGCTACATTCTCATCGCTTCCTGATCCGACGACCGTACCGCTGAATGTCTACTACGTAACCGCCCAAGATTGTTTTGTATACGCGAATGGTGCGGAATGGTGGCCGGTCAATGGGCGAGCAGTAATCTATCGATCACCTGGGTTACCTGTAACCATCATAGCGCCGGCAGCATTGGTAACAGCGATCGCTGATAATGGCTCCGGAAAAGTGCGCGCAAGTTCCGCTGGGCATGGTCTTGTGTCCGGTCAAAATAATGGGCGTATTTACATTTCCGGTGGCGGCACATGGACGCCAGGATTGTACCGATTTACTTATGTTGGCGCTGGTAATTACGATTTTCCTGACGTTACATACTCAGCCGGGCTGGGTGTCCCGACGGTAGCAAGGGGAAATGCCACGGACGAAATTGTAGTTAAAACAATCAGCGTCCCTCCGCTCACAGACAAATCGTCAATCGAATTATTCATTGCCAGCCTTTTCAACGACAGCACAGAAACAAAACGCACAATTGTCGATTGGGGTGGCGTGCGTTTTTATAACAGAAACGATAATACTTCGGGAAATGATGCTGCTTTCCAAGGCCCGATGATTATAAATTTGAATAGCGCAACATTGAAACAGGCTGCTTTGGGGATAGGTGTTGCGGGATCAAAAGCTGCAAGCTCCGTGGTTCCAGTAACCGGAGATTTTTCAACGGCAGCAGCCACCACAATGAGCATTATCGCAATCCTCGGTAATTCCACGACACCGATAGCTACTGAATCGGTAACGTACAATATGATCAGAGCTGTTTGGGAGGTGTGATGAATCCATTTTCCCAAACATATGTGAAGTTGCCAATCACTGAAGAAGCCAATGCTCTGAAATGGCATCCAGGCCATGCGCTCTGGATGGCCCCTGGCATGTGGACAAGTACGCAAAGCCGCAACCAATTATTTAATACTGACATCCCGGCCATTGTTGCGGCTGGGGCACCGGCTCCCCATATCCAGATACATGTCTATTGGAACGACATTGAGCCAACCAGCCCGGGTGTTTATAACTGGGATTTTATTGACAGCAAAATAGCCTTGATAAATAACTCGCCGTCTGGAATCGGCGGTGCTGGCTGCAAATTTATGATCAATTTTTTAGCTCGTACTTACGGCGGGTTTAGCAGTGCTGTGCCAGCTTATATGCAATCAGCCGCGGGAACGGATTATGCGGGCACGACTGGCGGCACGAATGAATCCCGGAATGGCGAATACAAAGGCGCTGATTTAGTTAATGCGCAAGGCGTAGTTACCGGCAAGCAGTTCCAGGCCAAACTTTGGGTACAAGATGTTGCCGATCGATACAGGGATGCGGTTATTGCAATAGGGCAGAGGTATGACAGCAATCCTGATCTTGTTGGTATGACGATCAACGAGACGGCCATTCTTGGCGGAGTGGGTACCGGCATGACTCCGGTTGATCCTAGAACCAGTGTTTCTGTCACGGGCGATTTATTTACAAAGTGGGCAAACGCTGTCATTGCCGCGAAGGCAGCTTTCCCGACAACACCTATGACATGGATGGCAAACTTCCCGGCAGCGGGCATTTTAAGTATTTTCGATCCGGCAGATTTTAATCCTACAATTCAGGCCAGAATGCTTGCCAATGGCATTGGAGGTCATGAGCAGGATTTATACCCGAGATCGGGCATTGTCGGTCAGACACTTAATGTTAGCTACGATGCAAACGATGCTATGGCTGGTATTACACCGCGCTTTACAAATATGTCAAATGGCGGGTCTTTGTTTTCGAGCAATGGGGATAAGCAGAACCCCACGCCTCCGGCAACGCCGTCTCAACTCGCCCAGGAAGCGCGTGCGCGAGGTGTCAATATCATTTTGTGGCATGTCGTTGCTACTGTCTCCGGCACTGCTGGTGATACGTGGCGGCAAAGAATATTGCCTCTGTTGCTAGCAAACAACCCTTCCGAACGTCCCGTTAATACATTCCCGTCTTTTTATTCTTAGGGCTGTCGTAAATGAACTGGCTCGGCAAACAGTTGGAAGAACATCATCTTTTCAGGCGCCTGGTGATTGTGTTCTTTCTGTTCATGTACATGGAAGTCACGCGAGAATCTTTCAATTATGCCTACTTCGCAGCCGAACGCGGCATGTCGGCTGGCGATACGGTTTTGGTTTTGGGTTCACTTCAAACGCTCATGACTGCGCTCATGGGCTACGCATTCAAGATTTATTCAACGTCAAGAAGTAAGGAGTAGATATGCTACCCAATCCATGGATGATCCTGGCCGCAGCGGTGTTCCTTCTCGTTTCTCACACCTGGGCTTTCAAGGAAGGCGAGAAATATAAATCCAACGAGATCAAAGCCGAGCAATTGGAAGCAATGCACAAAGCAGTTGAGCTGGCAGATAAACAGAGAGTTGCTGATAAAAAACTGGCTGCACAAGAAATTCAGGTTCGAGAAAAAATCAAGATTGAATATCGTTACATAAGGGAAAAAGCAAATGAAAACATCGATAAAAATTACGGTTATGCTGATTGCGGTCTGGATGATGACGGCCTGCGCCTCTTCAATTCCAATCCAGGCACCAAAGCGAACGGCACCGGAAAGCCTCCTGACTGAATGTCATGATCAGGTTGTTGCGCCGAACGGTAAATTATCAACAATTCTCAGAACCAGCATCGAACGCTCTGAGCAATATCATGAATGCAAGTCCAGGCACAAAGCATTGGCTGACTGGGCTCGCAATGATGAAACGGAACAATCGAAATGAAAATAAGCAAAGTAAATTTTAGGACCGGCAATTATAAATACCAGCTGACCGAACGGGTGTTTGTACAAACATCGATCCGGTTGGAGCAAGACATCATCACAGAATACGTGACGCTGCTTAAATGCGGACTGATGATTCTTGAAAACAGTTATGCATGGAATGGGCCGAACTTTCCTGCCGTGCATACCGAGCTCAGCATTGTCGGATCATTGCCGCACGATGGCGGCTACCAGCTCATTGAACTTGGCCTGCTTGATCCGAAGTGGAGAATCCACCTTGACTGGCTGCTGGGTGAGTTAGTATCGCAACCAACTGAAGGCGAGTCACTAAAAATATTCCTGCTCAATCACTGGCGCAAGATTCGCGGTGGTTATTATTTTACTATTGTGGATTTGTTTGGAGCTAGGTATGCGCATCAGGGAAATAGCTTGCCGGGCATTGGGGAAAAGGCATGCCGGATTTAAATGGACAGGAAGGCGAGCTTAAATTTAAATTGAAGATAACAAGAGCAGCCACCGGAAGGGTGGAAACTTACGACATGGTTGGCAAGCTTGGTGATAATTTAGGAGAACAGCATGGCAGTGACACACAGCACGGCAGCGCGGAATGCAGCGACGGACGCAGTGACAGCCCTGATCGGAGCGTCCGGTAATTTAAAATTAAGATTGGCTGGTAATATCGGTGCGCCTGGTGCGGTGGTTGCAACTTTGCCATTGTCAGCGGATGCATTCGGTGACTCATCGAATGGAATTGCTACGGCGAATGCCATCAGTTCAGATACCAATGCAGCAGGCAATGCATCTCCAGTGGCCAATGCAACGCTTGAAACATCCGGCGGTACCGTAGTTATCCATTGCGCAGTTGGCGCATCCGGATCTGATATCAATATGACGGGTGGCTTAACTATTGCGGCAGGCGATACGGTTGAAGTATCGAGCCTTACCTATACTGCTCTAGTAGCATAAAGATTTAGCGTGGCAATAACTGAACTCACAGCGCAGCGCAATGCCGTTGGCGCTGGTCAGTTAACAACCGTCACATTCAACTATCCGAATACTCCGACACCCGGCAATTTACTCGTTGCCGCATTTGCTTGGCGGGGGGATGTAACCGTAACCGGCGTGCCTTCGGGCTGGAATCTTGCTGCAAGTACGGGCAATGGTACCAATATTGACGGTGCAATTTATTACAAGATAGCCGGGGCAGCAGAACCGACCACCGCGCAATTCACCCTATCCGGAAGTCAGAAAGCAAGTGGCGCGGCCAGCGAATGGTCCGGCATTCATGCCACGCCGCTGGATAAATTCAACGGTTCTAATGGTGTTGCAGGCACGGTACTGAATACCGGAGCAACCGGCACATTGTCGCAAGCGGCCGAGCTTGTTATTAATCTTTTCAGCGCGCGCGATACCGTAAATTTTACAGCGTTCGGGCAAAGCCAAACGATTGTCGGTACCGCACAATCAACCGGCGGTACCACAGCATCAAGAAATTCCACGATACTAGCCGCCCAGGTTGTAAGCGCAACCACATCGGTTGATTACACGGCACAAATCGATAGTGCGCAAACCTGGGTTGCGGCCGTTGCCACATTTAAACAGGCTGCGGTTACTCATTCTGCAAGTGGGTCACTATCAGGGCAAGGATCAAGCTTGGCAGGCAATGCGATCCATAATGTTACGCATGAAGTATCGGGCTCTTTAACGGGTCAAGGATCTGATATTGATGGCTCGGCACGCAGATTCAGGCATTTTGATGCATCCGGTAATTTGGTTGCTGGCGGAAGTAATATCAGTGGCGATGCTGCGCGGTATCGATCGCATGACTCGAATGCGGAGCTGATTGGTCAAGGCTCGGAATTAATCGGCTTGGCAGTTAGATACCGCTCTCACCATGCAGACGGCGAGCTGGTCGGTCAGGGCGCACAGTTAAGCGGAGATGCGGATCGATCTGACTCGGTTGCTGTTCACACTGCGGCCGGTGATCTCCTTGGCCAAGGGTCACTCATTACAGGCCGCTCCCGTAACGGTGAAATAGTGGCATCCGGAATTATCAATGCAACTTACCAAACGCACTCAGTCAATGCTGCGCTAGAACATCATGAAGTATCTGCCGCATATGAAACCCATACCATACAGGCCGCACTATGACGATCAAAATATTTAAACAAACGGACGTCGATATAACGATCAATGTTACCGGCATCGATGTTGGCGACATAAC
>JAIELR010000153.1 GCA_019752835.1 Gammaproteobacteria bacterium
GGACAGAATATGTTTATGATTTGGCTTTTCAAACCTATGTAGCAAAGCTTGCTTTACCTAATTTTGAGTTTATTCCATTTTTAATGTGTTCTGATAAAGATCAAGTGGCCAGTGTTGATGGATTGAATCAGAAATTTTTAAATTTGTTTTATTGCTTACTTCTGAGGTTACCCCGCAAGTTACCCCCCAAGTCACCCCGCAGGTTACCCCGCAAGCTACCCCGCAAGTTGAAAGCTTATTAGCCTTTTGTACTACGCCTAAAACAAGAACCGAGATTCAGCACTTTTTAGGTTTAAAAGACCGTGAATATTTTCGCATAGAAATACTTATACCTTTAATCGAACAAGGTTTATTGCTCCCTACAATTCCCGATAAACTGACTAGCCCAAAGCAGCAGTATTACACAAGAATAGAATCTGTTTTATTGCCAACTTATGAGGTTACCCCGCAAGTTACCCCGCAAGCTACCCCGCAAGTTACCCCGCAAGCTACCCCGCAAGCTGAAAGTATCGAAAGGGTACTCGTTTTTTGTAACACGCCTAAAACCAGAACAGAGATTCAAGACTTTTTAGGTTTAAAAGACCGTGAGTATTTTCGCTTAAATATACTCACCCCATTAATTGAACAAGGCTTGTTGCGCCCTACAATTCCCGATAAACTGACTAGCCCTAGGCAACAGTATTACACGGTAAAAAGAAAGGACTCCACTCATGAATGAAGCAGATACCCGGGCGGAACTCATTGACCCACAGCTAAAATTAAGTGACTGGGGTGTGATTGAAGGCAGCAAAGTTCTTCGTGAGCATCATATTACCGCGGGTAAAATTCAAACGGGTGGTGGACGTAGTAAGCCGTTGATTGCAGATTATGTTTTAATTTATCGAGGGTGTAAGTTAGCTATTATTGAAGCTAAAAGTAATGAGTTAGCGGTAGGTGAAGGCGTAGCTCAAGCAAAAAATTATGCAGAGAAAATGCGACTAGCAACAACATTTGCCAGTAACGGGAAAGCGATTTATCAAATCTGTATGGAAACAGGCGCTGAGGGCTTAATTGAGCGATTTCCCACGCCAGACGAGCTTTGGAATAAAACATTTTCAACTCAAAATCAATGGCGTGATACCTTTAGTCAAATCCCGTTTGAGCATATCGGCGGCACTAAAGATGTTCGGTATTATCAAGAAATTGCCGTTAACAAGACGATGAATGCTATTACTGAAGATCGTCAGCGTATTTTGTTGACCCTCGCAACCGGTACGGGTAAAACTTTTATTGCCTTTCAAATTGCATGGAAATTATTTCAAAGCCGCTGGAATTTAAAACGAGACGGCTCACGTAGACCTCGCATACTGTTTTTGGCAGATAGAAATATTCTTGCTGATCAAGCATTTAATGCTTTTTCTGCTTTTCCTGAAGATGCGTTGGTTCGCATCAATCCAAAAGAAATTAGCAAAAAAGGTAGTGTACCTACAAACGGCAGTATTTTCTTTACTATTTTTCAAACCTTTATGAGTGGTCAAAATAATCAGCCCTATTTTGGTGAATATCCTGCCGATTACTTTGATTTTATCATTATTGATGAGTGTCATCGTGGCGGCGCTAACGATGAAGGAAATTGGCGCGACATCCTCAACTACTTTTCCCCCGCAGTTCAGCTTGGATTAACCGCCACACCAAAACGCAAAGATAACGTGGATACTTATCAATATTTTGGTGAACCTGTATATATTTACTCACTCAGAGAAGGAATCAATGATGGTTTTTTAACGCCTTTTAAGGTGAAGCGCATACACACAACATTGGATGATTATATTTATACGTCGGATGATGAGGTTATCGAGGGTGAAGTAGAGACAGGTAAACGTTATGAAGAAGCCGATTTCAATAAAATTATTGAAATCACGGCGCGTGAAGCTAAACGCGTAAAGGTATTTTTAGCTGAGATTGATCAAAATGAAAAAGCGATTGTGTTCTGTGCTAATCAAAATCATGCCGCTGCAATACGCGATTTAATTAATCAATTTAAAAAGAGTCAACATCCTAATTATTGTGTACGTGTAACAGCCAACGATGGTGTCTTGGGCGATCAGTATTTGAAAACCTTTCAAGACAATGAAAAAACGATTCCAACCATTTTGACTACTTCGCAAAAACTATCAACGGGCGTTGACGCTCGCAATGTGCGTAACATAATACTGATGCGCCCTATCAACTCGATGATTGAATTCAAGCAAATCATAGGCCGTGGCACACGCTTGTTTGATGGCAAAGAATATTTCACTATTTATGATTTTGTAAACGCGTATCAGCATTTTGCCGATCCTGAGTGGGATGGAGAACCCATTGACGAAACAACAGAGTCGCAAGAGCGATTCCCTTCTACAAGGGAACCGGTATCGCCGACTTATGAGATAGATGAAAATACACCTGATAGAAGAACAATGTTAAAAATTAAATTGCGCGATGGTAAAGAGCGTGAAATCCAACATATGGTAGCAACATCTTTTTGGGGAGCAGATGGGCGTCCTATTTCAGTACAAGAATTTTTGCAAAATTTATATGGAAAATTACCTGATTTTTTCAAGAATGAAGATGAACTTCGTCAAATATGGTCTAATCCACAAACTCGAAAAGCGTTGCTAGACCAACTTGCTGAGGCTGGTTATGGTCGAGATGAGTTGATCACATTGCTGAAACTCATTGAAGCAGAGAACAGTGACCTCTTCGATGTGCTCGATTA
Organism: Gammaproteobacteria bacterium; assembly: GCA_019752835.1. Next base: position 2,738 of record JAIELR010000153.1, read on the forward strand.
TATTTCATTTGCAACAAAACCAATTACCCGCGCTGTTCGTGTGGCTAGTGCGCAGATTGATATATTTTCATTGTTGAATAATCAGCAAAAGGAATTTCTTGAGTTTGTTTTATCAAAATATATTGAAACCAGGGTTGAGGAGCTTGATGAGGAAAAACTGCCTGCACTCTTAGCGTTAAAATATCACAGTATAAGTGATGCCGCAGATGTATTAGGTGATGTGAAAAATATTCGAAATACGTTTATTAGTTTTCAGAAGCATTTATATGAGCAGCGAAATAACCTCGTTTCATCTCAAGATGCAAATAGGTAGATCGTGCCAATCCAAAGACGGGCAACCACGGGGGGATTGCCCCTACAATAGTCCGATGATCTGCAAGAGACCGTACCGATCCAGACGGGCAAGCACGGGGGGATTGCCCCTACAATAGTCCGATGATCTGCAAGAGACCGTACCGATTCAGACGGGCAACCACGGGGGGATTGCCCCTACAACAGCCCTGTGATCTACAAGAGACCGTACCGATCCAGACGGGCAACCACGGGGGGATTGCCCCTACAACAGCCCTGTGATCTACAAGAGACCGTGCCGATCCAAAGATGGGCAACCACGGGGGGATTGCCCCTACAATAGCCCTTTTATCGGTAAGAAATCGTACCGATTTGAAGACGGGCAACCGGGATTGCCCCTACTCATAATTGCACGGGCAGCCGAATCAGCACCATTAATCCCCCTGTTTCACGAGAGGTTAATTCTATATTTCCACCATGGGCTCGTATGATATCTTTGGCAACGGCGAGGCCTAAACCCATACCGCCGGTTTGACGTGAGCGGGAATGTTCGCCGCGATAAAAAGGTAAAAATACCTGCGTTAATTGAGATTTTGGAATACCGGGACCATCATCTTCGACGGAAATTAAATACTCGTCTTTAACAATTTCTAATTTAACGCGTGCATTTCCGGCGTATTTTATGGCATTTTCGAGAATGTTATTTAATACGCGTTTTAATCCCACGGGGCCGCCATAATAAGTGCAGCGCTCAAAAACGCCTAAATACTCAATGGTGTGTCCGACGCTCGCAAAATCTTCGCATACTGAATCGACTAAGGAGGCTAAGTCGAGTAATACGCGTTCTTCTTTGCGACCTTCTTCTCGCGCAAATGCTAGTGTTTCCGCTAGCATGGCCTCCATTTGATCTAAATCGCCAATGATTTTTTCCTGCAATTTAGGCTCATCGACATATTGTGCACGTAATTTTAAGCGGGTAATTGGGGTGCGTAAATCATGTGAAATAGCGGCGAGCATTTGTGTTCGTGCTGTCAGCAAATCAGTGATGCGTTGCTGCATTCTATTCATTGCATCAGCCATGGCACGAATGGCTGCGGGTCCATCGATAGGTAATGGTTTGGTGCGCACATCAACCCCTAATTTATCCGCGGCTTCTATGAAGTTTTTTAACGGTTTGGTATAGCGATTAATGCTGAGTAATGAAACTAAAATCGTCAAGGTTAGTGCAACTTCCATGCCTAATAATAACAGGGCTAATAAAGACGATTGTGGCTCAATTTTCGCTAAAATATTCAACCATTTTGAATTGCTTAGGTAAAATGATAATTGAATATCCGGTGCTTGTTCGCTGATTTTCCACAAAATATGCCACAAACTGCTGGTTTGAAATTGTGGGTTCCATTTAGGTTTTGAGCTAATCGAGACAGAAAAATTCGGAATACTTAACGCAGAAACCAAATCAGCTTGTTGATCTTCCGGCGTATTTTCAACGGTTTGAATAAGATTAATGACTTGCCTTGCAATTACATCGCGATTGATTTTAAATTGAGCGCTGGTATTTTTTTGAGAGTAAATAACGAATAAAATTAACTGCGTGATAATGACTAAGGATAAAACCCATAAAATAATTTTGCCGAAAGCCCATCGTGGAAAATGAAATCGTCTTTCACGCATTTCGCTTAACAACAGGCGCAAATAAATACCCGCCGCCTCGTACTGTTTTAATAAATTTTGGCTTTTTTGGATCATCGCCGAGTTTTTGTCGTAAGCGACTCACTTGGATATCAACACTGCGGTCAAACGGACCAGACGTTCGCTGATGCAATAAGCCAAGTAATTGATCGCGACTGAGCACACGTTTGGAGCGTGTAACTAGCGTATTTAGCAAGGCATATTCCCCTGCGCTTAAAATAATGTCGATTTTTTCAGGTGATACTAAACGCCTCGAAGCTGTTTCCATTCTCCAGCCAGCAAACTCATAAACATCTAAATTTTCTTGCTTGATACTTCCTTGAATATCATGGCTGCGCCTTAAAATGGCTTTAATTCGAGCCGCTAATTCGCGAGGATTAAAGGGTTTTGCCATATAATCATCGGCGCCCATTTCAAGGCCAATAATGCGATCCGTTTCCTCGCCATTGGCGGTCAGCATAATAATAGGTATTGATGATTCACCACGTACTTTTCGACAAAGTGTCAAACCATCCTCACCAGGCAACATGACATCTAAAATAATAAGATCGATGGTATATGCAGTAAGCTGATTAAACATTTCTTTACCGTTTTCAGCGGTTAATACCGTATAATTATATTTACGCGATAAATAATCAGACAGTAATTCGCCTATCTCGGCATCATCATCTACCAGCAATAGTGTTATTGGACGGTCCATAATTTTCCTTGATTTATACTCAATTCCGAAGCGTATATTACATTATCTGCATCATGAATGCCTTTAACCAACCACCCCGCTCTACAAGATTCATACCTTGATTTCGCAATCTTACGAGCAACGGATGAGCGCTGCCAAATCCCTCTTTAAATCCATCCATCAATTTCAATAGGCAAGCATTCGCCGTGCGTTGCTCACGCTCATATTGTCGCAACAAAGGAAAACAACCTAATGGTCGATTAAGCTCGCGCATCTTGTCTATCACGTCCAATAAAACGGCGATATCACGTAAGCCCATATTCATGCCTTGACCCGCTAACGGATGTATCGTGTGCGCCGCATCCCCCACCAGGGCAATATGGGGTTGAATATAATGTTCAGCATGACGTTTAATTAATGGAAAAGAAAGGCGTGGACTCGTGCTCAGTATGCGACCTAATTTAAACTCAAAAGCATCAGCCAAATGTTGGCAAAAAGCTGCATCATCATAAGCCATAACCTGCGTCAACAAATCCGGGTTACAAGACCACACAATAGAACATTGATTGGGTTGATTCAAAGGTAAAAAAGCTAATGGTCCGGTAGGCATAAAACGCTGCCAAGCAGTCTCATGATGGGGCTTTTCAGTGTTGACGGTCGCAACAATAGCGGTTTGATCATAATTATGTTGCTTTACACCAAAGCCACCGTGCTCTCTCACCCAAGAATTTGCGCCATCTGCGCCTATCAATAGTTTTGCAAAAAAAGTTTCCTTCGCTGTTTTTAGAATAACACCTTCTGCAGGCTTCATTAATTCCGTTAAAGCTACGCCAGTGTATCGAGCAAAATCAGGATAATCCGCGAGTTTTTCTTCTAAGGCCTCGATAATGACCTTATTTTCAATAATATGTCCCATGTGAGTAGCACCTGTCCACGCACTATCGAAGTGTGTAGAACCGTTTCCAGCCGCATCCCAAACATGCATTTCACGAAACGGACTGATTCGGCGCTCCTCAATACCCTGCCAAGCATCCAGGCTTTTTAAAAAGGCTTCCGAACGCCGAGTAATCGCACTAACGCGGATATCGTAATCTTGTAAGGCTAGTTTTTTTTTAACCGATTTTATGGGTTTATTCATAGAAATAAGCGCTACATCAATATCGCGTTGCAACAATCCCAAGGTCAAACTTAATCCAATGGCGCCATCACCCACAATCACGACATCATGCTGTTTCATAACTCAAGCCCTCTCGCCAAGCGTGATAAAGGACCCAGTGTACCTGCCCCGTATTTGCCAAGCAAGGTTTTCAAGGGAGGAAATAAATCCAGACCCGTCATTGCAGCGGTGCGGAGTAGCCCAAGGCGAGGATTAGAAAATAGTGTTATCAATCCATCCGTAAAACGCACTGTTCTTTGTTGATCAGCTTGACGTAAGGTACTATAAGTGGCGAGTAAAGCCGGATCAGCCAGTGATTGCTGGTTTTTTAACGCTGTGGAGATACATTCAGCAAACACAGCAATATCACGCAATGCAAGATTAAACCCCTGCGCAGCAATTGGGTGCAGCACATTAGCGGCATTACCTATCAATAAAAATTGAGGGGCGGTTTGTTGCTCTGTCGTCACCAGTTTTAAGGGATAATACACGCGCGAGCCTAGACCACGCAGTCTTCCTAATCGATAGCCAAAGCTTGTTTGCAGACGCTGTAAAAAAGCCTGATCGGACAACTCCTTCCAACTTGAAAGATCCGCATTATTAACCGTAATAATCACGGCAGCGACATCTTTTTCAACAGGCAAAAAGGCAATGGGGCCACTTGAAATAAATCGTTCATAGGCCGTATAGTGATGAGGTTGATTTAATTGTACCGAGGTGACAATTGCGGTTTGATCATAGTCTTTTTCTTGGACGGATAAACCCATCATCTGACGCAGCGGAGATTGGCCACCATCGGCAGCAATTAATAATTCACTGCGCCAATCGTCAACTTCATCCTCTCGTTGAATCTTAAGCGCCCATTGATTATTCACGAGCACTACTTCGCTGACACTTGCCGGGCTCAACAAGCGTATCGTCGAATATTGACGTAATTTTTCAGATAAAACTCGATTAACTTCTGCAATTTGCAAAACATACCCTAATGCAGGCATTCCTTGTTCCGTGGCATGGATATGGGTCATACCAAAACGACCTTGATCTGAAACATGAATATGCTCAATCGGGGTGCAATAGGGTTCAATCTCAGACCAAACACCCATGCCTTCATAGATACGTCTTGCGCCATAGGATAAGGCAATAGTTCGTGATTCTAAGATGCTGCGCGTTAAATTTGCGGGAGGAAACGGTTCAACAATGGCAATATTGAGATTAGTCTTGGCAAGCGCTAGCGCCAGGCTGTTACCTGCAAGCCCGCCACCATGTATCAGGATATCAACTTTTTTTTCCATATTTATTGTGTCGCATTTGTTACTTTTTGGATGAATTGTAGCCTGGATGGAGCGCAGCGCAATCCCGAGGTAAAGCCTCTCCCCTTACGGGAGAGAGGTTGGGGAGAGGGGCGTCCCGAATTTGGCTTCGCCGAGGGCGCTGCGCTCCATCCAGGCTATAAGCAATCGCTAATGCGTTATTGGCCCTTGCACAGCCGTTGTCATTGCCCGAGTTGCTTTCGTTGGAGAAACAACTGCAGTTGGCCCCTTGGGTGGCGTAGGCGCGGCTGTATTGGTAGGTAATGACGGCGCCACGGCTGCACTACTGCTTGGTGTTGTCACCGCAGGGGTTTCTGTGCTCATGGGTGTGACAGTGTACAGCGTCGGGCCTGAACCTGAATCCGTAGCCTGATCTGACGCATCCGCTGCATCTGTCTCTTTTTGCATCTGATTAACAGCAGATATCACATCCTTATCTTGCACATCGATGCCCAACGCTGCGTTGGCTTTAAGGGTTGCATTATAGTTACGTTCTGCTTGTTGCTGTATCGCATCGATATTTAAGGAGCTATAGGACTCTCGATTATGTTTGCTGAGCCAATCATTAATAATGCGAAGATCATTAAGGCTGAGCGTACCCGCTGATTCTTTCAACGCAATCGTTGCATTAATATAGGTATATTCATCGGTTGAAAATTGTTGTTCAGCTTGATACAAGTTTTGTTGCGCTTGCAACACATCCAGCATCGTTTGAGTACCCACTTTATAACCTTCGATCGTACTGCGTAAAGAACTTGCATTAGACAAGATAGATTGTTTATCGGCACGTACTTGATTGATGCCAGAGACAACATCATTATAGGCCGTTGTTGTATCATCAACGACTTGACGATAAGTCTGGTCCATTTGAGCCAAGGCATTTTGATATTGGTAATTCGCTTGTTTTGTTTGTGAAGTTACCAATCCTCCTTGAAAAACAGGAAAACTGACTTGAACACCTATCACATTTTCGGTGGCATTCACAGTGCCGCTAGGGCCTATGCCCGCATTGGTACCAATATTTGAGGCATACCCCGAGAAGACGGGTAAATGACCTGCCGCTTGGACATGGACATTCGCTTTAGCGGCTGCTGAGTTGAGTTGTTGTGAAATCAAGGTCCAGTTTTGCATCGTCGCTGTTTTAACCCATCGATTTGGATCGGCAGGAACAGGCATAACAAGAGGAAGCTGATTTTTTAAACTAGCCAAGTCATTGTAATAAATTCCGGTAACGGCTCGCAGATTTTCACGTTGATTAATGAGATTATTTTGTGCGGCAATCTCTTGCGATAAAAGTGAGTCGTACTGCGCTTGCGCTTGATAAACGTTGGTAATAGGAATAACACCAACTTTATATTGTTGTCGCGCTTGATCTAATTGTTGATACACCGCTTTTTTCTCGGCCTCAACGTAACGTAAATTATCCTCGGCAGAAAGTACGTTAAAATAATCAGTTGCGGTCGTTGCCATCAAGGTTTGTAAATCGGCAGTATAAAGTGCATCGGCAGCCTTAGACAAATATTTGGCTTGGGAAACGCCTGCCCATAAAGCATAATCGAATATGGATTGATTTAAATTAACTTGATA